>PWYF01000194.1 GCA_003567955.1 Thiotrichales bacterium | reverse complement strand
GGCGTGGTGATGATACGGCATCTGGCAAAAGCGGAGGATCTGAAAGCGGGGCCCCGGACAAAAATGACGGCAAGAAAACAAAGGCGAGGGTTGACAAAACTGCCTCATCGGACAAGGATGGTTGAACCGCTGTGTTTTTCTGTGATGCGGTCGGGATTCCGGCAGCACGGGCTGGAAAATATAAAATAATTAGATCAGGACCCGGTGTCTCTGGGCGCATATTGCCCGGGTCAATCAAGGCTTGAGCTAACCAAAAAAAGGGACGGCTGTTTGCCAGATGTCCGGCCACCGGGTATTTCGCCTGGTAAGTGTGTTTTTTGTGCCTTATTGTGGCTATCGATATAACAGGCGGGTCAGGTTTATCCTGGCCTCCGGCAAGCGTGAGGGGAAGGAAATGCGTCGAGGTAAGTTCTTGGTTGCAGGGGTTGTGCTGGCCTTGATGAGTCTGCCGTTGTCGTCTTTGGCTACGGTGTCCGAAGAGCAGGCCAACCGTCTGGGGCGTGATCTCATGCCCACCGGTGGGCTGCGCGCCGGCAATGCCGAAGGCACCATTCCAGAATGGCGTGGGGGGCTGGAGCGCCGCGAGATTGATCTTAACCATCCTGATCCACTTGGCAATCCTTTTGGTGATGACCCGATGCGGTTCAGGATTACCGCAGAAAATATGGCGCAGTTTCGTGACCAGCTGACCCCGGGTCATATCGCAATGCTGGAAGCCTACTCTGACACCTACACCATGCCGGTCTACCCGACCCGGCGCTCGACGTCCTACCCTGATTATGTTTATGAATGGACGCGTTACAATGCCGTCAATGCCGAGCTTGAGGGGCGTGACGGCCTCCGGGGGGCCTACATGGGTGTGCCGTTCCCCATTCCCACCCGGGGGGAGCATCCGATCTGGAATCACAAAATGCGCTATCGGGGTGAAGGCGCGCGCGTATTCAATAACCGCGCCATTGTGAATACAGCCGGCGATTATTTCCTGGTTCGCATTGTGCAGGAGGTGCTGTTCTTCTACCACATGCAGGACTACAGCCCGGAGCGGCTTGATGAGAGTAACGAGCATCTGCGTTACATGGAGCAGACCGTGTCTCCGTCCCGTCTGGCCGGCAATGTGTTGCTGGTGCACGAACCCATTGACCAGTTGCGTGAACAGCGTCAGGCCTGGATCTACAACCCGGGCCAGCGTCGAGTAAGACGTGCTCCCAATGTGGAGCATGACAATCCTTCGGCCAATGCTGATGGTTTGTTAACCAACGACCAGACCGATGTTTTCAATGGTTCTCTTAATCGTTATGACTGGGAGCTGGTGGGGCGCCAGGAATTCTACATGCCCTATAACAGCTACCGCTTGCAGTCTACCAGCTTGACCTATGACCAGATTCTGCAGGCCGGGCATATTAATCAGGATCTCGCGCGCTACGAACTGCGCCGGGTCTGGGTGGTGGATGCCCGGGTGCGTGATGGTGTGCGGCATCTTTTCCCGCGGCGCACCTTCTATGTAGACGAGGATAGCTGGCAGATTCTGTCTGTGGATATTTATGATAATCGCGGTCAGCTCTGGCGCGTGCAGGAAGCCCATAACGTGAACTTCTACAATGCCCAGGCGGTTACCGGCATCCTGGAAGCCACGTATGACCTGCAGTCACGTCGCTATATTGCCGTGGGGCTGGGGAATGAGGATCCGGTGAGTGATTATCGCTGGACTGAAAGTCCTTCGTATTTCACCCCGGCCCAGCTGCGGCGTGGTGGTCGTCGTTAACAGGCCCTGGGGCAGGCGTGGCAGTGACTGAAACGCGCCACGCCCGAAAATAGAGCAAAATGATAAATTCCGGATTAAATTCCGGAAATATGAAGGGGGAGAGTGTTATGGGAGAAGTACCCGCAGCCGGCCGCTTTGGCATATCCGGCAAAACCATAATTGTGAGCCTGGCCAGTGCAGCCACATTATTGATGGGTGGTGCCGCACAAGCGATTGAGTTCCGCCATGGCGAGATCAGCGGTAATTTCCAGAGCCAGTTTTCCTTCGGTTATTCCGTCAGGTTGTCTGATCCTGACAAGAATAACGTCAGCCAGGCCGCCAATGCCGGGCGCTCGATTGCGGACGATGACTGGGAAGAGGGCAGTTACCCTACCGGCAGTTTTGGTGACAACCAGAACGACGGTCAGCTGAACTATGGCGGCGGTGATGTGTTTTCAGCGCCCTTCCGGACCATGCATGAGCTGTCAATGGACTGGCGTAATTACGGCGCTTTTGTGCGTGGCAGTTTCTTCTATGATCCGGTCAACACCGGCTTCAAGGAAGACGCGCTGGCTTATTACTCCAATGGCGAGGACGGCTTCGCAGAGTTGGCGCATAATGGCGAGACTTCGGCCAACATCCGTGGTGATCGTAAACGACCCAAGGAAGCCGAAGACTTCATCGGCACCCGTGCCCGGCTGTTTGATGCCTATGTCTATGGGGATATTACCGTAGCCGACCGTCTCGTAAGCGTGCGTCTGGGGCGCCAGGTGTTGAGTTGGGGTGAAAGCAGCTTTCTGCTGAACGGCATTGCCGTGAGCAATCCGCTTAACGCGAATGCATTGCGCGTGGCCGGTTCGGAGTTACGCGACGCCTTTTTGCCGCAGAATATGCTCTATATCCAGGGCGACTTGTTCGGCGAAACGTCCATGGAAGCCTTTGTGCAGTTCGAGTGGGAGCAGTACGAACTGGAGCCACGCGGCGCCATGTTTGCTGATGACATTTCGGGCCCGGATGGCCGCGCTATTGTGTTGGGCAGCGGGCGTTATCTCAAGCAGGACGCCATGAATGTTTACGACATGAGCGACCCCGATACCCGACTGGCTCTGCAGCAGGCCGGGTTTGACCCCGATGATCTCAACAATCTTGTGGCCTTTGGCAGCCCCTTCTACCAGCCGAGGATGCGTGATAAAGAGGCCTCCGACAGTGGACAGTGGGGGGTCGCGATTCGCCATTTTTTACCTCAGCTCGGCGGCGCTGAACTGGGTTTTTATTATATGAATGTGCATCACCGCATTCCGGTTATCAGCGGCTACAAGCACGGGGGCACCAATTTCGAGGATATTCGCGACCCCAATATCCGCGAGGCGTTGGTGAACTGGGATAATGAGACAGGCGATGGCATTCCCCACGGCGCGTTTTTCCTGGAATACCCCGAGAACCAGACTGTACTGGGTATAAGCACCAACTTCCTGCTTCCGACCGGTACCTCGCTGGGCGCGGAAATTTCGCACAAGCCCGACAGACCGCTACAGATTCATATTCCCGAGATCAGTGCGGCGATGACCAATAATGCTTTCGGTCCTGACGGCCCCGGATCTTCCCAGATTGACGGCGCCACAACGGCGGGGCCCGGTGACTACATACGCGGTTTCATTGAGCGGGATGTGACACAGGCCCAGGCAACATTCATTCATGCCTTCGGTCCACGGAATATATTCAACGCTAATCAGCTGATGATGGTTGGCGAAATTGGTGCGACCTACATACATGACATGCCGGACAAGAGTGGACCTGGTGAAACAGACGGACTGCGTCTGGCAACCCCGGAATCACCGGCCGTCAAGGGCGGCAGTGAGGTGACACCGATCAATGCCCCCGACAAACAGTTTGCCGATGATTTCTCCTGGGGTTACCGGTTGGTGGCCATGCTGGAATACAACAATGTGATCGGGGCGTGGAATGCGGAGCCCATGCTGGCCTTCAATCATGACGCTGGCGGGAATAGCCCCCAGGGATACAACTTTGTACACAACCGCAAGTCGGCATCAGTAGGTGTCAATTTTAATCATCTGGCGCGCTGGGATGTGGGCGTGACCTATGCCGCTTTCTGGGGCGGTTACGGTAATGGTACCCATCATCGCGACAAGGATTTTGTTTCTGCAGTGGTGCGCTATTCATTCTGATGCCACGGGGCGGCCATTTTCTTTTGCCTGGACAGGGACGTCCTGGCATGGCCGGTGTGCCTGATTTTGAGGTATTAAAGCGGTTTTCAGCCGTGCACGCCGCATTGTGACCATGACCAGCCACTGACGAAATGCCGGCTTCCTTTGCAGGCAACCACAAACCAGCGCCCTTATTCGTTGTTGAAGAGTAACCCTGAGCCCCCGCAGTGCAAGCCCCGGGGAACAGGGCTTGTTATTTAAGAAAATACGGAAAATAACTTTGACGCAATATTTTCCCGTATGGCATGATGCGCCAACAGCAACATTTCGGAGGCGATCATGGAAAATTTGAATCTCAGCTTTATGGGGATTACGGAGGCCTCGGTTCTGATGTTCGGTGTGCCGCTCGTGCTGGCGATGGTAGCAATAGAAGTGCTGGTGGCAAGCGCGAGAAACACCCGTGTCTACCACAAGGGCGATACCCTGGGGTCGCTGGGGCTTCTGGCCGGTAACATTGTTGTCAGCGGGCTGGTCAAGGCGCTGGCGGTGGGTGTGTACCTGGTCGCATACGAATACCGGCTTTTCAATTTCAGTGAGACCTTGCCGCCCTGGTTGTTGTTGATTGTGGCCTTTTTCCTGGTCGATCTGGCGTTTTATATCTGGCATCGCGCGGCACATCGGGTGCGTTTCCTGTGGGCGGTTCATATGAGCCATCACTCGAGCGAAGAGTTTAACTTTGTGGTGTCGCTGCGCCAGGCCTGGCTGTCACCCCTGCTCAAGATTCCGTTTTTTGCAGTGCTGCCGTTTATCGGCCTTGACCCCTCAGTATTGCTTGTTGTCGGCGCCATGGCCACGCTTTACGGGGTGTGGACGCACACCCGTGTTGTGCCGAAGCTGGGTCTTCTGGAAGGGATACTGGCGACGCCTTCGGCGCATCGGGTGCACCATGGTTCCAACCCGGAGTACATCGACAAGAATTACGCCAATATGTTCATCTTCATTGACCGTATTTTCGGGACCTACGAACCGGAGAATAATGAGGTTAAATACGGGCTGACCAAAAATCTGAAGACCTTTAATCCCTTTACCATTACCATCGCCGAGTGGAAAAAGATTTGGGCAGATCTCAAAACAGCCCGTTCCCTTGCCGAGGTTTTTGGCTACGTATTTGGCCCGCCGGGCTGGCAACCGGAAGATATCAATTCAAAGCGTGACTTGACGGCTTCGGAGAGGAATTAATGGCGCATGCCCGGCTTGATGAGCAACAGTGGCTGGTGCAGCGCGCCCAGGTGCTCGAGGCTTTTGCCCGCCAGGTCAGGGAGCTGGGTCTGCGGGCGGTCACCATGTCGGGGCTGGCCAAATCTCTGGGCATCAGCACCAAAACACTCTATCGGCACTTTTCGTCTCGTACTGAGTTGTTAAATGCGCTGGTGCAAGATCATATGCAGGCCTTCAACCAACGGCGTATGGAACGCTTGTTGCGTGGCGAGAACCCGCACCGGCGCGTTGAGTTACAGTCGCTGGAGTGGCTTGCTTTGCAAGCGGAACTGGGGGAGACATTTTTTGTACAGCTCGCGCGCGAGTATCCCCAGGCCTATGCCTTGTATAGAGAAAAAATGAGGGCCTTTCTCAATAGCGCCCGTAATACACTGGGTCCGGAGTTAAGAAAAGACCTCAATGCCGAGCATGCGCTGAAAATGCTGCTGGATCTGATCCAGAACACGCCGTCGTATCAGCAATGTGAGGGGCTCGGCATGACCCGAAAACAGGCGCTGGTCCAGGCCATCGATATATGGGCCCGCGGTAGTCTGGCAATGTACGTACATTAATCAGCGTTATCCAGAATCAGGAGAAACCGGGATGAGGGATTCTGTCGTAACAGGGCGGCGCCGTGTCGCCGGAATGACGGTTATGATGACCGTGGCCAGCATGGCCGTGGCGATCATGAGCACAGGTGCGCAAGCGCTGGAATTTCGCCATGGCGAGCTCTACGGCAACTTCCAGACCCAGCTGTCTTTTGGTTACTCGGTTCGGTTGTCGGACCCGGACAAGAATAATGTCAGCCAGTCGGCCAACGCCGGGCGCTCGCTGTCGGATGCTGAGTGGCAGCAGGAGACCAGCAATCCAACCGGCAGTTTCGGCGGCAATTCGGACGACGGGCAGCTCAACTATGGCGGGGGCGATGTGTTTTCAGCGCCATTGCGAACCATGCACGAGCTGTCTGTGAACTGGCGCCATTACGGGGCCTTTGTGCGCGGCAATTTTTTCTATGATCCGGTGAATACCGGCTTCAAGGAAAATGCGCTGGCCTATTACCCTAATGGCGAGGACGGCTTCGCAGAGTTGGCGCATAATGGCGATACTTCGCCCAATATCCGCGGCGACCGAAAACGCCCCAAGGAAGTTGAGGATTTTATCGGCACCCGCGCACGTTTGCTGGATGCCTATGCTTACGGTGATTTTGAGCTTGCCGACCGCCTGGTCTCGGTGCGCCTGGGCCGCCAGGTCCTGAGTTGGGGCGAAAGCAATTTTCTGCAAAATGGCATTGCCGTCACCAATCCCATAAACGTTAACGCCCTGCGTGTGGCCGGTTCGGAATTGCGCGACGCCTTTTTGCCGCAGAATATGCTCTATGTGATGGGGGACCTGTTTGGCACGACCTCGATGGAAGCCTTCCTGCAGTTTGAGTGGGAAGAATATGAGCTGGAGCCGAGGGGTTCCCTGTTTGGCAACGATGTGTCCGGCCCCGACGGCCGTGCCATTATGCTGACTGGCCGCTATCTCCGTCAGGATGCCATGAATGTGTACGATATGGGGGATCCGGATACCCGCCTGGCATTGCAGCAGGCCGGCTTTGACCCGGATGACTTTAATAATATGGTGGCTTTTGGCAGCCCCTTTTACCAGCCGGTGATGCGTTCGAACGAGGCCTCTGACAGTGGTCAGTGGGGGCTGGCGATCCATCAGTTTATGCCCGCACTGGCTTCCAGCGAGGTGAGTTTTTATTTCCTCAACGTGCACCACCGAACCCCCGTTGTCAGTGGTTACAAGCACGGGGGCACCAACTTCGAAGATATCAATGATCCTGAAATCCGCCGGGCGCTGGAGAACTGGCATGATGAAACGGGCGACGGCATCCCCTACGGTGCGGTATTCCTGGAGTATCCCGAAAACCAGAAGGTATTCGGGGTCAGCAGCAGTTTTCTGATTCCTACCGGTACTTCAGTGGGCGCGGAGATTTCGCACAAGCCGGATGTGCCCTTGCAGATTCATGTCCCGGAGTTGAGTGCGGCGCTCACCGCCAACGCCCTTGGTCCCGATGGACCGGGTTCTTCCCAGATTGAGGGTGCCACCGACGCTGGTCCCGGGGAGTATATTCCCGGCTTTATAGCACTGGATGTGACCCAGATTCAGGCGACACTGATCCATGCCTTTGGTCCGCGCAATCCGTTTAATGCCAATCAATTGATGATGCTTGCCGAGATTGGTGGTACCTACGTGCATGATCTGCCGGACAAGAGCGGCGCCAGCGAGACGGATGGTCTGCGCCTGGCCACCCCGGAAGGGCCCATCCCCAAGGGCGGCTCGCAGGTTTCACCGATCAATGCGCCGGACAAGTGGTTCGCCGATGACTTTTCCTGGGGTTATCGGGTGCTGGCCATGCTGGAGTACAACAATGTGATTGGCGCCTGGAATGCCGCGCCCATGCTGGCCTTCAATCATGATGCCGGTGGCAACAGCCCGCAGGGCTATAATTTTGTGCATAACCGCAAATCAGCCTCGCTGGGCATGAATTTCAATTATCTCGGGCACTGGGATGTGGGTCTGACCTATGCCACTTTCTGGGGTGGATATGG
>PWYF01000118.1 GCA_003567955.1 Thiotrichales bacterium | reverse complement strand
GCCCGCCACGCGGTGTTGTTATGCCGCTCTCCGCGGTACCCCTGTCTTAACCACGGCATTGGAGTAAACCAGGCGCCATGATGCGTAGCCACTATTGCGGTGAAGTTGACCAGACGCTTGAAGGTCAGCATGTCGAGCTTGCTGGCTGGGTGCACCGCCGGCGCGATCATGGCGGCGTGATCTTTGTTGATCTGCGTGATCGCGAAGGCCTGGTGCAGGTGGTTTTTGACCCCGACAACGCGGAAATCTTCCGGCTGGCCGAAGCCATTCGCAGTGAATATGTGCTGCATGTGCATGGTCGGGTGCGCCCGCGTCCCGAAGGCACCGTCAACGACAAGCTGCCCAGTGGCCGGGTGGAGGTGCTGGCGGAGCGCCTGGAGGTCATCAACCGCGCCGAGACGCCGCCGATCCATCTGGATGAGACCGATGTCGGCGAGGAGTTGCGCCTCAAATATCGCTACATTGACCTGCGTCGTCCGCAGATGCAGCACAACCTGATGCTGCGTGCCCGGGTCACGCGCCTGTTGCGTCGCTTCCTGGATGATCAGGGTTTTGTGGATGTGGAAACGCCGGTATTGACCCGGGCCACGCCTGAGGGGGCGCGTGATTATCTGGTGCCCAGCCGGACCCACCCCGGCGAGTTTTTTGCCCTGCCGCAGTCGCCGCAGCTGTTCAAACAGTTGCTGATGATGTCCGGTATGGACCGCTACTACCAGATTGTGCGTTGCTTTCGCGATGAGGACCTGCGCGCCGACCGACAGCCGGAATTCACCCAGCTGGATATCGAGACGGCGTTCATGGACGAAGACGATATCACCGTACTGATGGAGCGCATGATCCGTGAGCTGTTCAGGGAAGTGCTTGATGTAGACCTGGGTGAGCCTTTCCCCCGCATGACCTACGCTGAGGCCGTGCAACGCTTTGGCGTTGACCGGCCGGATTTGCGGATACCGCTGGAACTGGTGGAGGTCAGTGATCTCCTGGCCAGTGTCGAATTCAAGGTGTTTTCAGGGCCGGCCAATGATCCGGCCGGCCGGGTGGCGGCGATGCGTATCCCCGGCGGCGGCAGTCTGACCCGTCGCGAGATTGATGCCTATACCGATTATGTCGGCCGTTATGGCGCCAAGGGCCTGGCCTATATCAAGATCAATGATCCCGCTGCCGGCATGGACGGTTTGCAGTCACCGATTCTCAAGTTCCTGCCCGAGGCGGCGGTGACCGGGATCCTTGATCGTTGCCAGGCGCAGGCGGGAGATCTGGTGGTGTTCGGCGCCGACCGGGCCGGCATCGTTAATGATGCCCTGGGCGCCCTGCGAGTGAAGGTCGGGCACGATCTGGGGCTGGTGGAAGCCGGCTGGCGGCCGCTGTGGGTGGTGGATTTCCCTATGTTTGAGTGGGATGAAAAGGAAAAGCGCTGGTTTGCGCTGCATCATCCCTTTACCGCCCCGTCAGTGGCGGATGCCGAAGCACTGGCGTCGGATCCCGGCAGCGCGCTGTCGCGGGCGTATGACCTGGTGCTCAATGGTACCGAGGTGGGCGGGGGTTCCATTCGTATCCATGATCGAGAAATGCAGTCCGCCGCTTTCAGGGTGCTCGGGATTGGCGAGGAAGAGGCGCAGGAGAAGTTCGGCTTTCTGCTTGAGGCCCTGCGTTACGGCTGTCCGCCGCACGGCGGGATTGCCTTTGGTCTGGACCGGCTGGTGATGCTGATGGCCGGGGCCGGCTCCATCCGTGAAGTGATGGCGTTTCCCAAGACCCAGAGTGCGAGCTGTCCGTTGACGGGTGCCCCCGGGCCGGCCAGCCCGGCCCAGTTACGCGAGCTGGGGTTGAAGTTGCGCGGCAATACCTGAGCACAATCTGATTGCTGCGAACGGGAAGTACCCCGGATACCAACAATAATGACTGAAACAGCGCCCGCGACAACTGACTCTGAACACCCGCCCGGTACCGCCAGCGTGGTCTTTGTGCATGGCCTGTGGATGAACGGGCTGGAGATGCGCCTGCTGCGCAGCCGTATGCGCCGTTATGGCTATCACGTCCATCAGTTCAGCTATGCCAGCGTACGCCGCAAGCCGGCGGCGCATGCCGCCGCACTGGCGCATCTGGTTGCCCGCATGCCGGGGGAAAAGGTTCATCTGGTGGGGCACAGCCTGGGCGGGCTGATAATCCTGCATTTGCTCTATCACCACTTCCCGCGTCGTTTTGGCCGCGCGGTGCTGTTGGGCTCGCCGGTCGGGGGCAGTCGTCTGGCGAGGCGGGTTCGCCGACTGCGCCCCGGCGCCTGGCTGGTCGGGCGCAGCTGGGACCGTGGCCTGGATGGACGTGCACCGGACTGGGATGGCGGTGCGGAGCGGTTGGGGATTATTGCCGGTACCTGGGGGGTGGGGCTGTCGGGGATGGTGGCTGGCCCGCTGGAGCCACCCCATGATGGTGTGGTAGCGCTTGAAGAGACTTTCATGCCGGGTGCCTCGCACCTGAGCCTGCATGTGTCGCACGTGAGTATGCTGTTTTCACGCCGGGTGGCCGAGGCCACCGCCGCCTTTCTTGAAAAGGGCCATTTCCCCGAAGCGACTGATTGAGCCGCCCCCGGGCCAGGCCCCCTCGCTTTTGCCGTTCCATCGTACGATTAATGCGTCACGTGCCCCGACACAATAGCCTGCGCTGCGTTCTCTGTGAGCTCTGTGGTTAATGACTGCGTGTTATTGAACCACAGAGCGCACAGAGGACACGGAAAATGGGGGGCACGTATCGGTTATGTTTGGGCTGGCGGTTAGCGTTGACTTAAGGAAACGCTGAGATGCGACGAATTAATCAGCGTTTCCTTAATTCCGGTCCGGTTCCTTGTCCACGTTTGCCCGCAGCTGGTAGAGCAGTTCCAGGGCTTGACGCGGAGTCAGTGTATCGGGGTCCAGTGAACGCAGTTCTGCCACCAGGGGATGTTCGGCGGTTTCGAACAAACCGGGCTGCACCGCCTGCCCGTCGCTGACGGCTGACGGTGGTGCGTGCTCGGGGGCTTCCAGCGCCGCCAGGTATTCCCGGGCCCGCTGGATCACCGGCCGGGGTACCCCGGCCAGCGCCGCCACATGCAGGCCGTAACTGCGGTCGGCGGGGCCGGGGCGCACCGCATGCAGGAAGATCAGCCGGTCCCCGTGCTCGGCGACTTCCACGTGCATGTTGAAGGCTCCGGTGTGGGTTTCGGCCAGTCGAGTCAGTTCAAAGTAGTGGGTGGCAAACAGGGTCAGCGCCTGTGTCTCGCGGGCCAGATATTCGGCGCAGGCCCAGGCCAGCGAGACTCCGTCCCAGGTGCTGGTGCCCCGACCCACCTCATCCATCAGCACCAGACTATCGGCGCTGGCGTTGTTGAGAATCTGCGCGGTTTCAGTCATCTCCACCATGAAGGTGGAGCGTCCCGAGGCCAGATCATCGGCTGCCCCGATGCGGGTGAAGATGCGGTCCACCGGCCCCAGACGGGCGCTGTCGGCGGGTACGAAACTGCCGATATGGGCGAGAATGGTAATCAGCGCCACCTGGCGCATATAAGTGGACTTGCCGCCCATATTGGGGCCGGTAAGCACCATCAGGTGCTGTTCGCGATCGAGTCGGGTGTCATTGGCAACAAAAGGCGTGTCCATGGCAGCGGCCACCACCGGGTGGCGGCCGCCGCTGATATCAATGCCGGGGGTGCTGTCGAGCTCGGGACAAACCAGCGCCAGAGTCACAGCACGCTCGGCGAGACAGGCCAGCACGTCGAGTTCGGCCAGCGCGCCGGCGGTAGTCTGCAATGGCGCCAGTTGTCGGGCCAGCGTCTCCAGCAATTCGGCATAAAGCTGTTTCTCGCGTGCCAGGGCGCGTTCACGTGCGCTCAGCACCTTGTCCTCGAAACCCTTGAGTTCGGGCGTGATAAAGCGCTCGGCGCCCTTGAGTGTCTGGCGTCGGGTGTAGTCGTCAGGGACCTGGTCGCTGCGGCTGCGGCTGATTTCGATGTAGTAGCCATGCACGCGGTTGTAGCCGACCTTGAGACTGTCGATGCCGGTGCGGGTGCGTTCGCGTTGTTCGAGGTCAATCAGGAACTGGTCGGCGTTTTGTGACAGGCTGCGCAGCTCGTCGAGCGCGGCGTCATAGCCTTCGGCCAGCACGCCGCCATCGCGAATCAGTGCCGGGGGTTCTTCCAGCAGGGCCCGGCACAGCAGCTCATGGGTTTGCGGGTGTTCCCCCAGTGCCTCACTCAGGGCATCCAGATGCGGACTGTCAAGGCCGGCCAGGCTGTCACGCAGCGCCGGTAACAGGCCGAGGGCATGGCGCAGCGCCACCAGGTCACGGGGTCGGGCCGTGAGCAGCGCCACCCGGGCCAGAATACGTTCCACGTCGCCAATGCCCAGCAGGGTCTCGCGCAGGGCCTCGTGGCGGGTTGCCTGCATCAGCGTGTGGATGGCTTGCTGACGCTGTCGCAGCAGGTGCTGGTCACGCAGCGGGCGCTGCAGCCAGCGCCGCAGCAGACGACTGCCCATGGCGGTGGCGCTGTGGTCAAAGATGGCGGCCAGGGTGTTCTCGCGCCCGCCCTGGAGGTTGACTGTCAGCTCCAGGTTGCGGCGGGTGGCCGCATCCATGACCAGCGCCTCGTCGCGCTGTTCCACGGTCAGGCCACGCAGATGGGGCAGGGCGGCGCGCTGGGTGTCCATCACGTATTGCAGCAGGGCGCCGGCCGCACCGATGGCGAGCGACATGGCTTCGCAGCCAAAGCCGGCCAGGTCGCGGGTGCCAAATTGGCGGCACAGCAGATCCCCGGCACTGGCGCTGTCAAAATGCCACGGAGGGCGTTCCCGCTGCCCGCCACGGCCCTGCCAGCCCTCGGGCAGACAGGCGCCCTCGGGGATCAGGGTTTCGGCCGGCTGCAGGCGCTCCAGTTCGGCGGCCAGATCGGCGCTGCTGTCCACTTCCATTACCGTGAAGCGCCCCCCGGCAAGATCCATGGCGGCGATGCCGAAGCCCGAGGGCCCCGGCATTACACCGGTGAGCAGATTATCGCGGCGCTCTTCCAGCAGCGCCTCGTCGGTGACCGTGCCCGGTGTGACGATGCGGGTGACCTTGCGTTCCATGGGCCCCTTGCCGCCGGTGACCTCGCCCACCTGTTCGCAGATCACCACGGATTCACCCAGCCGGATCAGACGGGCGAGGTAGGATTCCGCGGCGTGATGGGGCACGCCCGCCATGGGAATGGGCTGGCCAGCGGATTCGCCGCGCTGGGTCAGGGTCAGATCAAGCAGTCGGGCAATGCGTCGGGCATCCTCGAAAAACAGCTCGTAGAAATCACCCATCCGGTAAAACACCAGGGTGTCCGGATGGTCGGCCTTGATGCGCAGGTACTGGCGCATCATGGGGGTATGCTGTGCGAAGTCCCGGTCTGTCATGCGCGCCGTTTTCTTGTGCTGGTGCCGGTTTCAGGGCGAATCGGAGGCTCACCGGGGCTGGCCCGGTGATGCGCCGATGCTATGCTGCCACAGGCAAAGTGGCAAGCGCAGAGGTGGACTCCGGTGTCTGATGACAGTGAATTTGTGCCCCTGGTGACGGAGCTGGCCGAACGTTGCGAGGCTCGAGGGCTGCGGGTGGTGACGGCGGAGTCCTGCACCGGGGGCTGGATCGCCAAGGTACTGACGGATCGCGCCGGCAGCTCGGGCTGGTTTGATCGTGGCCTTGTAACCTACAGCAATACCGCCAAGCAGGAATTACTGGGTGTGGACGCCGCCCTGATTGAGGATCCCGGGGCTGTCAGCCGCGAGGTGGCCGAGGCCATGGCCCGGGGGGCACTGGCCCACTCGGGCGCGGATCTCGCGGTGGCGGTCAGTGGTATCGCCGGCCCCGAGGGCGGCAGTGAAGACAAGCCCGTCGGTACGGTGTGGTTTGCCTGGGCACGGCGGGATGAGTTGCGCAGTGCTGTCGCGTGTTTTGAAGGCGATCGCGAGGCGGTGCGACGGGCCACCGTCAAGCTGGCCCTGCGCGGCCTGGTTGACAGCGCCGGTAACCCTCGCGAGTGATCCTGTATCTGTGAAATAATGACGACTTTACCGGTTATCTCTCACAGGGATTGAATGGCATGGCGCATGCCGGTATCCGGCCCGGCGTGGAAGTGGCGAGGGAATGCCGCGACGGGACATCCCGAAGACAGTATATGGAGAACAGCACAATGGATGAGAATCGCAAAAAAGCACTGGCCGCGGCGCTGGGACAGATCGAGAAACAATTCGGCAAGGGCTCGGTCATGCGCCTGGGCGATGGCCAGGCGGTGCGGGATATTTCCAGCGTGCCTACCGGCTCTTTGACCCTGGATGCCGCACTGGGTATTGGCGGTCTGCCGCGCGGCCGGGTGGTGGAGATTTATGGTCCCGAATCCTCGGGCAAGACCACGCTCACCCTGCAGGTGATTGCCGAGGCCCAGAAAATGGGCGGCACCGCCGCCTTTGTGGATGCCGAGCATGCCCTGGATCCGGAGTACGCCGGCAAGCTGGGGGTGAATGTGGAGGATCTGCTGATCTCCCAGCCCGATACCGGCGAACAGGCGCTTGAAATCACCGATATGCTGGTGCGTTCCGGTGCGCTGGATGTGGTGGTGGTGGACTCGGTAGCGGCCCTGACGCCCCGCGCTGAAATTGAAGGCGAAATGGGCGACTCCCACGTGGGCCTGCAGGCGCGCCTGATGTCCCAGGCCCTGCGCAAGCTGACCTCCAACATCAAGCGCTCCAATTGCATGGTGATTTTCATCAACCAGATTCGCATGAAGATCGGGGTGATGTTTGGCAGCCCCGAGACCACCACCGGCGGCAACGCGCTCAAGTTCTATTCCTCGGTGCGCCTGGATATCCGGCGGATTGGCTCGATCAAGCGGGGCGACGAGGTGATCGGCAACGAGACCCGCGTCAAGGTGGTGAAAAACAAGATGGCGCCACCGTTCAAACAGGCCGAATTCGAGATCCTCTATGGTGAAGGTATCTCGCGTGAAGGCGAGCTGATTGAGCTGGGCGTGCGCGAGGGGCTGGTGGAGAAATCCGGCTCCTGGTACAGCTACAATGGTGAGCGCATCGGTCAGGGCAAGGACAACGCCCGTGCCTGGCTCAAGGATAATCTTGACGCTGCGGGCGCCCTGGAGCAGGCGCTGCGCGAACGCCTCATGCCGGCGCGCCGGGAGACCGATAGCGAGGCGCCGGCCGAAGCCGCAACTGATCACCAGGATGGTTGACGACCCCGCGGCGGCCGACAGCCTGGCGGTGCGACAGACAGCCGAGCGGCTGCTGGCCCGGCGTGAATACGCGACCCGGGAGCTGCGCCAGCGTCTGCTGGGGCGCGGCTTTGATGCCGGGGTGGTGGATGAAGTGCTCACTGTGCTGGGTAAGGAAAACCTGCTCAGCGACGAACGTTTCGCCGAAACCTGGGTCCATGCCCGCATGCGCCGGGGCGATGGCCCGCTCAAGTTGCGCGCGGCGCTGGCCGAGCGGGGTATTGAACCGGCGTTGATTGCGCGCCTGGTGCCTGAGGACTACGACAGCTGGGTTGAACCGATGCGCGAGGTAAGGGAACAGCGTTTCGGTGCGCCAGCTCCGGCAAATTATGCGGAATGGGCCCGCCAGGCGCGCTTTTTGCAGCGCCGGGGCTTCCCGCCCGATCACATACGACGTTTGCTGCGCGCCGCCGAAGGCGACGACAGCGGGGACTGACAGAGCCGGATCATGACAAGCAGTGCCGAGATTCGACAGAGTTTCCTGGATTTCTTCCGCGAGCGCGGACACGAGGTCGTGCCCGGCAGTTCGCTGCTGCCTGCCAATGATCCCACG
>PWYF01000139.1 GCA_003567955.1 Thiotrichales bacterium | reverse complement strand
CCATCTGACGTAGCGCCGGGCTGTTTACAAGCAATTCACTGAAAACACTGGCCTCCATGCGCAAGGCGCTGCCGGCGCCCTGAACCACGGCGCGTGCGTGGGCACTACCGACCCCCAGCGCCAGGGTGGCGCCAAGCATGCCCTCCGCGCCGACCAGCGCCGTTTCCAGAACGGGCTTGCCGTCCATGACGGTGATCAGGGAGATAAACCCGCGAAGCGGGAAATACACATGGTGGTAGGCTTCGCCAGGCTCGGCGAGGGTTTCACCGAACACCAGGGTCACCTCGTCACAATGTGAGAGGACGTCGCTGCGCTCGTCTTCCGGCAGCATGGCAAGCAGGTAATTGGTGACAACAGGGACGGGCATTGGGCTGACTCCCGGTGGAGAAA
Organism: Thiotrichales bacterium; assembly: GCA_003567955.1. Classification (GTDB taxonomy): domain Bacteria; phylum Pseudomonadota; class Gammaproteobacteria; order UBA5335; family SLRW01; genus SLRW01. The sequence goes on along the minus strand of PWYF01000139.1, from coordinate 7,464 downwards.
CGAATCCCGACAGACGGGAACCCACGGGAGTCAGGGCATATGCTGCCTTAAGACAGGCGGCCCGGACCAGGCCCGCTATTGATACTGTGTCAAAGTCGCATGCAGGTGTCCGGGCGGTAGCGCACATAACTCAGATGGCCGATGTGTCCTCCAGCAGGCGGTCGTATTCCTTTTTGACAACGGCGTAGCACTCACAGGTGCGCTGCTCCAGGCCGGCACGATCGAGGATGGTGATGTGGCCGCGGTGATAGTGGATCAGGCCCGCGCGTTGCAGCCGGCCGGCCGCCTCGGTGACCCCCTCGCGCCTGACCCCGAGCATGTTGGCGATCAGTTCCTGGGTCATGACCAGCTCATTGGAAGGCAGGCGATCATGACTCAGCAGCAGCCAGCGGCAGAGTTGTTGATCCAGAGAGTGATGGCGGTTGCAGACCGCGGTTTGCGCCATCTGGGTCAGCAGGGCCTGGGTGTAGCGCAGGAGCAGACGCTGCATGGGGCCGCCCCGGTAGAACTCGGCCTTGAGCAGACTGCCCCGGAGCCGGTAGGCCTGGCCGGCGGATTGCACCACCGCCTGGCTTGGCGTGGTTTCACCGCCCATGAACAGCGACACCCCCACGATGCCCTCGTTGCCGACCACGGCGATCTCCGCCGAGTCACCGTCTTCCATCAGACACAGCAGAGAGACGATGGCGTCCACCGGGAAATAGACATGCTGCATTGCGATATAGGGTTCACAAAGGGTGTCACCGAGGCGCATCGATACCAGCTCCAGATCCGGCCGGATACGGGCGTATTCATCGGCTGGCAAGGCCGCGAGCAGGTGATTCTGACGGGGGTCGGGTTGATTGGTCATGGGGTATGCGATCCTTGCAGGGGGGGGGCGACTTTCCGGAGTGGCCCGGGGCGCGTCTGCCCGTAATTGATCATGGCCGCACTGTATCGCCGTGATCGAAGCCAGTATGTGCGCTTACGCACATATTGCAAGGCTTGAGGTGTGATTGACAATCAAGTTTTTAAGGAAGCACTGAACAATTCGTCGCACCTCAGGCTTTGCCAACGAGCCAGGATCAAGGCGCGGCTTTGAAAGCGTATCGGGAATACGGTGAAAAGTCGCAACGCAGAGGCTGGCGTGTTGACCCGGCCCCGCAGGGCGGGCTTTGTCGCGCCCATCTGCGGCGTTGCTGCGCTTGAAAAGGCAGCCAGCCTTCCCTGCGTACAGCGCCTTGCAGCTGAACGCGACAGGACCCGCTGAGACGTGACGAATTGTTCAGTGCTTCCTTAAGTTTTTGGGTCTCGCGCTTCGCGCGGCGTGGGGATTTCATCAGCGTAGCCGTATAAAAAAAGGACCCCGAAGGGTCCTTTCCCGTGGTAGGGGCAAGCCCCCGTGCGATCGGGTTTACGATCCGGGCTCGTTGATCTCGTTGGCGATCAGGGTCGTCGCGGTCTGGGCCAGTGCCCGGCCGTTAATCACGGCCCCGGACTTCAGCACAATTGCGGTTTGTCCCAGGATGATGCCGTTAAGGGTTGTGCCGGCCTGCAGGGTGACTTCACCGGCCACCTGCCAGAAGATGTTCTCCGGCACGGCGCCACCGCTCAGAATGATGGCTTTACCGTCTTGCAGCTTGAGGTCCTGCCCGATCTGGAAGATCCAGACATCGTCGGCACTGCCGTTCAGGGTCACATCGGATGCCACCAATACACCCGTTCCCCACTGGTAAAGGCCGGGATCCAGTGTCATACCACCGATTTCGCCGGCACCGAGTTCGGTAAAGTCCGGGTCCACACGGCCGGCGGCATCTGCGTAGGCGGTTTCCATGTCACTGACCGCCGTGGTCAGTATGGAAGGCGTGGGTGATGTCATGTCCGCCGCGAACAGTTTGCCTGTCACCCGGGGTGAAGTGGCAAAGGTCCCGTCAAGGGCCAGCGTTTCACTGAAACCGGTCAGGGCCGTTTGCGACTCGGGGCTGACGGCAATATCGCCGGTGATGTGGGTGGTGCCGGTGGTGGAAATGCCGGTTTTCGCCAGTATCACGTAATTACCCGCGGTCCCCAGGTCGACCGTTCCCGGCGCTGAAGAAGTCTCTGCACCGGTTGTAAAGCTTGCCGTGGTGAGGGCCAGGGCGTTGGCGGCCAGATCGGTAATTGCGGTGCTCAGCGTCAAGGTATGGGCACTGTCCGCCGCAAGGTTGGCACCGGGTGATAACACCACTGTGGTCGGGTTTGTATAGCGCAGTGACCCGGCTACGGTTGCACCGGCGGTGTCATCGTTCAGGGAAATGCTGGCCGAAGTGACTGTCTCCGGGTCAATCGCTTCACTGAAGACAACGGTTATCTTCGTATTGCGCAGGACACCGGTGGCGCCATCCGCCGGGCTGGTCGAGGCGACCGTCGGGGCGGTGACGTCTGTGCCGGTCCCGGTGGTGAATGTCCAGTCAAAGTCCGCTGCCAGGGAGTCATCTGCGGTATCCTCAACGGCAGTGGTAATCACGGCCGTGTACAGCGTGGAATCCGTCAGGTTGCTGCCCGGCTTGAGTGTCGCGGTGCGGGTATCGGGATTGTAGGACACGGTGCCGACAATCGCCGGTTCGCTCGCACCTTGCAGCAAAACGCTGGTTTCATCGATTGTTCCGGCTTTCATCTCGTGGTTGAAGACGGCGATGACCTTGCTGTTGGTCGCGACATCGATGGTTTCGTCGGCCGGTGCGGTTGAGGTTACCGACAGAGCAGTCACATCGTCAGGTGTTGTCAGGCTGACGTCACTACTGCTGCCGCAAGCGGATAAAAATACGGCCAGCAGGATGGCAAAAAGACTGCCCGAGTATTTCAATACTGTGTTCATGATTGCTGCTCTCTCGATTGCTTCCATATAAGCAAGGAATCCACTCCTGTCAGACTCCGGCCGGGACAGGGTTTTCCGTCGAGGCCAGGTGCAAAGATGCGGGTTCGGGCAGTATCTGTCTGTGCGCTGGCAGACACAGGGGCACCCCTTCGGGGTGGGTTTTAAGTTTGAAGTTTTAGGTTTCAGGCAGTTAGCGCGCCAGGGCGCGCCACAAGCGCGCCGAAGGCGCGCGTCTTAAAACCTTGGACCTTGGACCTGAAACGCCTGCGCGTTTGTGGGGGTCAGTTTCGTGGGTTGGCGCACAGACGCGTGCCGGTTTGGGGCGCATGCTCACGTCTCTTTCAACCGCACGACAACACATGAGTACAGAAAATGTTGATCTTTACAGCTTTCAAGGCAATCCCGTCACCAGCGATGATTTCGGGTGCGGGGGTTTTGATGCCTGCCGCTGAAAGCGCCGGGGTCCCGATGACCCCTTCCGATGCGCCGGCACCGGCCAATGACGCTCGCGGCATGCCGGCCTCGCCCCGGTTAAACGGCTAACACCTGAAACGAATGTCTGAAATGCCCGCGCACAGTGCGGGCATTTTTGTGCGCCTGGGTACAGGCCATCTGATTTGCGATTTGCCAGTTAAAAAGATGCGATGCTCGAGATTATTGCGGTGGTGGTGATGCTGCTCCGGCTTATTCGAGGTCGAAGTTTGTAAACACCCCTTCGGGGTGAGTTTTAAGTCTAAGGTCTAAGGTCTTAAGTCGGCGCCTGCCGCGCAATTGCGCCGCAGGCGCGTATTCTTGCAACTTAAGACATAAGACGCCCGGCCTTTGGCCGGGACAGGGCCGCGGCAATCAGGTCGGCGACTTCGTCACCGACTTCGGTGATGATGGTGCTGGTCCTTTGACTGCGTGCCATGATCAGGGCGCCTTCCAGGCTGGCGACGATCATCCGGGCAAGACGCCCGGCCCGTGCCGGTGACAGGCCGGCCGCTTCGAGCTTGTCCTGATACAGGTGCGTCCATTCTTCCAGCGCGGCCCGGCAGGCGGCGGCCAGCTCGGTGGATACCTCCGGCGCGTCCAGGATGATGGGGGCAACGGGGCAGCCAAAGGTGTATTCGGAATCCGTCATCTCCGAGGCGGCCGCCCGGAAAAACGCCCGTACACCCTCCGCCGGGCTGGCGGCTTCTGTGAGGGTGTCCTGCAGGATCCGAGAGGCCTCCTCGATTCCGCTTTGCATGGCTTCCAGCACCAGTGCTTGCTTACCGCCGGGGAAATGGAAATACAGCGAACCCCGGGGTGCACCACTTTCGCCGAGGATGTCGTTGAGACTGGCGCCATGCAGCCCGCGCGCCTGAATCAGGCGCAGCGTCGTCTCGATCATCCGGGTTCTGGTGTTGTTCCCCATACTGTTTTTTTACCATCATTGACAGAATATGACGATCGGTCTATATAATATGACAGTCGGTCTGGTGATGAGTTCCGCAACGGGTCTGGCTGGATCGAGACAAGGCACTCTCGCAGGAGACAAATACGAGGAGGCGACCATGCAAGAGATGCATTCCACAAGCGGACAGGGCGGGACCGCGGTCCGGCCCCACCACGAAGATGCCGCCCGGACCTGGAGTCTCGGCGGGCAAGACTATGACAACATCAGCTTCGGGGTGTCGGATGCCCTGGCCCACGCGGCGCAACGTCTGAATCCCAAACCCGGCCAACAGATTCTCGATGTAGCGACCGGCACAGGCTGGAGCGCACGCAATGCAGCCCGCACCGGAGCACAGGTGACCGGGGTAGATATCGCCTCGGGGTTGCTCGACGCGGCCGAGGCACTGTCGGCGCACATGCAGCCGGCCATCCGCTTTCAGCAGGCGGATGCCGAGCAGCTGCCGTTTGAGGATGGCAGTTTCGATGGCGTGATTTCCACCTTCGGGGTGATGTTTGCCGCCGACCAGGCACAGGCGGCTCGTGAACTGGCCCGGGTCTGCCGTCAGGGCGGGCGCCTGTCGCTGGCGGTATGGGCTGCCGAAGGCGCTGTGCAGGACTTTTTCGGGGTGATCGGCAAGCACAGCGGCGAGTCGCCCCCCGAACCCTCGCCGCTGGCCTGGGGCGATCCGGATCATGTCAGGGCCCTGCTGGGCGAGGACTTCGAGTTGTGGTTCGAACCGGCGATCAACAACCACTATTTCGATAATGTGGAAGATGCCTGGGAGTGGTACGCCCGCGGTTTCGGGCCCATCCGCCAGGTGATGAACAGTCTTTCACCCAGCGAACAGGCCGTCTTCCGGCAGGATATCGATGACTACCACGGCAAATACGCCACGGACGCTGGCCTCCATATCCGTCGCGAGTACCTGCAGATCACCGGGCGGCGAAAATAAAAATGCACCCCGTAAGGGGTGCGTCTTGGGCCTAATGTCTAAAGTCTCAAGACGGCGCCTGCGGCGCAATCGCGCCGCAGGCGCGTATTCTTGAAAGATCAGGATGCCCGGCCGAAGGCCAGGTCATTTTTCATTGTTTTCTTGCAGACTGCCTTCCACGTACTTGTGGAGAATGCTGGCCACCAGCGTCTGGTAGGGAATCCCTTCGGCGATGGCTTTTTTCTGCAGCCGCTGAAGATCACGCGACGGCAACCGAATATTGATCCGGGCATCCTTTTTCAGCATGGCCTCGGCATATTCCTGGTGACGATGTTGCGTCCCGGCGGCCTTTTCCGAGCGCTTGAGGGTGCCGGATTCAAAGGCTTCCAGAATCTCACGTTCTTCCCGGTCAAGCTTGCTCATGTCTTGTCACCTCGATAATCACGGGTTGCCTTGCGGCTGGGGATGATGGTTTTAAGGAAAACCTCCTCCCCGGTTTCGACAAACGGCACCAGATAAACGTACCCCTCTATTGCCACCACATGAATCTGTTGTCCGGGGTAACGGCTCTGATTGGGATGCTCAAGCGTATCCAGGACATCGCCGACCAGAATGTGAAACACCACATCCTCGAATGAAACCCCGCGCTCAATCTTGAGCCAGGCATTCTTCCGTGAATTCCAGGCTATTGGTTTCATAGCAATACGTTATCACAATGTGTGCCGTTTGTGATTATATACTTACACCTGACCAGGGGGCATGGACAGCTTTTGGGGTGCGTTTTAAGTCCAGGGTTTCAAGACGGCGCCTGCGGCGCGAAAAGCGCGCCGCAGGCGCGTACAATCAGGACTTTAGACCTTAGACTTTAGACATCAGACGCCCGCGCGAAGCGCGGGCAGGGATTTTTTTATGAAACGTGGCGTGATTATCGGGCTGGGTGTGATTGCGGTGCTGGCCGTCGGGGGGCTGGCGGTGACGCCGGGGATGATCGAGCGAGGGCTGAACCGGGTCGTGGATCACCCGCCTTACGAGATTGCCCCGGAGGGGGCGGCCCTGCATGCGAATCTGGTGGTGGCCGACTGGCATGCCGATTCATTGTTGTGGAACCGCGACCTGCTGGAACACGGTCAGCGCGGGCATGTGGACATCCCCCGGCTGCAGGCGGGCAATGTGGCGATCCAGGTGTTCACGGCGGTGACCAAAACACCGGCCGGCCTGAATATTGAAGCGAACGAGGACAGCCGCGACATGATCACGGCGCTGACCATGATTCAGCGCTGGCCGCCGCGCACCTGGTTCGATCTCACCGAACGCGCGCTGTATCAGGCTGAGCGCTTGCACGAATTCGCTGCGCGCGCGCCGGACGATCTGACGGTGGTGACTGATGCCGCGGGTCTGGCGGCGGCTGTAGCGCGTCGGCAGCAAACGGGCGACGAGCGGGTCATCGGCCTGCTCGGGATCGAGGGCATGCACGCCATCGAGGGCGAGCTTGAGCGGCTGGATGCTCTGTGGGATGCGGGTTATCGCGTGTTTGGCCTGCAGCACTTTTTTGATAATGCGCTGGGCGGTTCGCTGCACGGCATTGACGGTGGCGGTCTCACCGACTTCGGGCGTGAAGTGGTTCGCAGTATCGATGCCCGCGGGGGCATCATTGATGTGGCGCATTCTTCGCCGGCCGTGGTGGCCGATGTGCTGGCACTGATCGAGCGGCCGGTGATTGTCTCTCACACCGGCATGCGCGGCGCCTGTGATACGGCCCGCAACTTCGACGATGAACTGATGCTTCGCATTGCCGAGCACGGTGGTCTGGTGGGTATCGGTTACTGGGAAGCGGCCGTATGCGGGACGCGACCCGAGGATGTGGTGGCCAGCATCCGCTACGCCATCGACCTGCTCGGGGTAGAGCACGTGAGCCTCGGCTCGGATTATGACGGTGCCGTTGAAGTGGCGTTTGATACTTCCGAGCTCGCCGTACTTACCCACACCATGCTGGCGCAGGGGTTCACCCGCGAGGAGATCCGCAAGGTGATGGGGGAGAACACCTTGCGCTTTTTGCTCGGGAATTTGCCTTGACCCGGCCTTCGGCCGGGCGTCTAAGGTCTTAAGTCTAATGTTTTAAGCATGCGCGCCTGCGGCGCGAAAAACATTAAAAGCTAACCATGAAGAAAAGAAGGGCATGAAGGAACAAGTAAGATCCCTGTATTTTGTTTCCCCTTCATGCTCTTCATGCTCTTCATGGTTGATGCTTTTATCCCTCCGCGCCTGGAATTTAAGGAT
>PWYF01000123.1 GCA_003567955.1 Thiotrichales bacterium | reverse complement strand
CGAAGACCGCGCGATTCTCGAAGAAATCGCGCGGCGGCGCATGGGCAACCCCGAGGCCCCCATCGACGACGTGGCCGATGATCTCGGCGATGAGGGGCGAAGCCTATTGGCGTTAATCCTGAACGATGACCAGGACCGCGTCCCGGCGCTCCTGGACGATCTGCCGGCCAGCGCGCAGGCGGCCATCGAGATGCTGTCCCTGACCAACCGCGACCTCTCGCATCTTTCCAATGGTGCCATCCTGATCCACGGTCGGGCCGACACGATGATCCCGCACACCGAAAGCGAGCGCCTCGCCCGTGCAATCGGCGACGTCGACCTGCACCTGATCGATGGCTTCTCCCACATCGATCCGCAAGGCGTGGGGCTTATCGGCCAATGGCAGCTCATCCGCGCGGTGGCGGACCTGATCGCGCGGCGGTCGAATTGACCCTGTGGATGGTAACGAGGTCCGCCCCGATATCCGTTGCTGGGTGTCAGGCAGCGGCTTCCCGGGCCATTGCGCCAAGACGAGCCAGAGCGCGTTCGAGCCTCGCATCCCAGGGCTGGGCACAGTTCAGGCGCACGTGGTGACGGAATTTTCCGGAAGGCGAAAAAAGTGGGCCCGGCGCGATACTGATCCCCTCGTCCAGCGCTCGGCGGTAAAGCGCCAGCGCATCCACTGCCTCCGGGAGCTCCAACCAGAGTACGAAACCACCCGTGGGCCGGGTCTGGCGTGTCCCGGGCGGGAAATACCGGGCCACTGCCCGGCTCACACGATCCACCGCGCGCGCGTAGTCTCCCCGCACTCGGCGCAGGTAGCGATCATAGCCGCCGCGCTCGAGAAAATCAGCCACCGCGAACCCCGGCCAGGCGGGCGTGGAAGAGCTGCCGGAGTACTTGAGGTACTCCACCCGGTCGCGGAAGCGCCCGGGCACCGCCCACCCGACCCGTAACCCCGGCGACAGGGTCTTGGAGAAAGAGCCGCAGTAGAGCACCCCGCCCCGGGTCTCGAACGCCCGTGCCGCCCACGGCCGGGGCGCCTCGAAGGCCAGATCTCCGTACACGTCGTCCTCGATCAGAGGCACGCCGCGGTCCTCCAGTAGCTCCACCAGAGCACGCTTGCGCTCGTCGCTGGCGCGATGCCCCAGTGGATTGCCAAAGTTTGGCATCAGCAAGGCGGCCTTCACCGGCCATTGATCCAGCGCCAGGGCCATGGCCTCGGGCGCAATGCCTTCGTCCGGATCGGTTGGGATCTCCAGTGCCCGCAACCCCAGGGCCTCGATCGCCTGCAGCAAGCCGTAGAAGGTAGGCGACTCGATCGCCACCACGTCGCCGGGCTCCGTCACCGCCCGCAACGAAAGCGTCAGCGCTTCCTGCGCACCATTGGTGACGACCACCTCCTCCGGCGTGATCTGGCAACCGGCATCCGCCATACGCCGCGCAATCTGCTGGCGCAGCTCGTACGGCCCGGGCGGAAACGCGTAATCCAGCTCCCGACCACCCCAGCGCGCCGGGACCCCGGCAAAGGCTCGCCGCAGACCGCGCGCGGGCAGGAAATCCGCGTGTGGAACCGCGGCACCCAGCTGGACCATGCCGGGCTCCCCGGCCGCCTGAACCACCCGCAGCACCAGCGCCTGACTGGTCACCGGCACCGGTTCATTAGCGGGACTGGAGGGCGCCGGACGCTCCGGTGGTTCCCAGGGGTGACGACGCACGTAATAGCCCGAACGGGGCCGGGCCTCGATCAGGCCGCGGTCCTCCAGCAGATGTTCGGCGGCCACCACCGTGGACACACTCACCCCGAACTGGGCCGCGAGCTTACGGACCCCGGGCAACCGGTCACCGGGCCCGTGAACGCCCGCCTCGATCGCCGCCTCAAGCGCCCTGGCCACGGCCTCGTAGCGATGCCCCACCGGCCCTTCCATCACAGTTACCTCCCGAAGCGACCGGCACAGTTATGAAAACTGCGTATCTGTACCGGTTCATTCGCAACTCTACTACATCTGTATGGATGGGCAGGCCCCACGTAGGCTGTATCGGTATCAGCGGCGCGCTGCCGCGCAACCAAGGAGCACTGCATGAGTATTCAGAACCTCGACACCGGGAACCAGTATGGCCAGTACACCGCCGACTTTGTCGACTACTGGGACGACCTGGTCGGCTGGGAAGGCCGCACGGAATCCGAAGGCGGTTTCTACGAGCGGCTGGTGAAGAACGCCGGCGGCCGCGAAGTCGCCGACGTCGCCTGCGGCACCGGCTTCAACGCGATCAACCTGGCCCGTTCCGGTCTCGTCGTCACCGCCACCGACGGTTCCGAGAACATGCTGGCCAAAACGCGCGAAAACGCGCAGCGCCTCGGGGTCACCTTTGCTCACACCCAGGTGGCGGACTGGGTACAGCTGGACCGGCAATTGGGCGAAGAGCGCTTCGACGCGCTCGTGTGCCTGGGCAACTCGTTTACCCACCTGTTCGACCACGAGGCCCGACGCGACGCGATGCACGCCTTCTTCCGGGCGCTGCGTCCCGGCGGAATGATCATCCTGGATCACCGCAACTACGATTCGATGCTCGACAACGGCTTCAGCTCGACACACCAGCACTACTACACTGGCAAGGGCGTGGATGCCTATCCCGGCGAACTCAACCGCCAGCTCGCGCGTTTCGAGTACAAGTTCCCGGATGGGGCTCACTTCCAGCTCAACATGTATCCGCTGCGCCAGGACTACGTCTCCCACCTGCTGGAAGACGCGGGCTTCATTAACGTTTCCCGCTTCGGCGACTTCGCCAGCCCCTACGAGCGCGACAACGTCGACTTCATCCAGCAGGTTGCCTACCGCCCACGCAGCTAATTCCCGGCGGCACCGCCACCCCCTACCGGGACCCCACCCGCCCCGGGCCGCACAGGCGGCTCGGGGCTTTCGGCCGTTTCGGCGTTCGGGGAAGCCGCCACGACGACGAGCGCGCATTCACCGCGCCCCGGCCGCAGGCATTCGATATCCCGCATCCCGGAAAGTGACCCCGCCGGGGTCAAACCTTGCCTTTTGCCCTCCGCCGGAAACTAGCAGAGGCAAAAGGCAAGCTCTGAGCCCATAGCTCACCAGGTGGCGTGACCCAAACCAACGAGTCTCGGGCAAACCCGGGGCGGTTCAGTGTCCGAAATCGCCTGACCACTACACCTCTTCTTTTGTTTTTCCACACGTCGTCGCGCCACGCGTCATGCGGCGGGCGCGCCTCCTCCGCGGACGAGCTCGGTCAGCGCATTCAGGGCGTCGCTGGCCGTGAAGATCCCCAGGAACCGGCCATCTTCATCGTTGACGATCACGCTGCCCACCTTGTTTTCCGACATGGCATACGCCACCTGGTCCAGAGGCGTGGTCGCCGTCACCGTCAGCGGGTCGGCCGCCATGATGTCGGAGGCCCGCACCTGATTGATCTCGGTGAGCGGCAAGCCCAGAACCACGCGGACCTCGCGGTCACTGACCAGCCCCACCACCGACTCACCGCGCACGACCGGAAGATGGCGCACGCCATGCCGCTCCATCAACGCCCGCAGCTCGTCGATCGCCATATCTTCGTTGGCAGTGACGGGGTCGGGGGTGGTGAACTCCTCCACCGGTACATTCATCGACGTCATGTCCAGCACTCCTGTGATTGCTGCAGCCCACGGTATCAGATACACGCGAGCGTATCGGGCCCGGCCCTTCCCAAGGTGATGCGTCCCTGTGCAGTTGGCCTTCCATGGCTGCCCCCCTTTGTCTCCCTGGTTCTAGCGCTTGACCTCCATGTGGATCTCGATGGTGCGCAGGAGCTTCTGGCGGTCGATCCAGCCAATGGCCCGGCCGGATGCCTCCAGCACCGGGATCTGGTTGAGGTTGTGCTCACTCATGAGCTGCAGGATCTCCTCGGCCTGCGTATCCGGCGCAACCTGTCTCAGCGAATCCGCGGGGGTCATGATGTCGGCGATCCGGGTGGTCGCCCACCGCTCCCGCGGCACCTTGCGGCTGTCGCTCAAGGTCACCAGCCCCTGCACCCGCTCTGGCTCGCCGACCAGAAAGGAGCGGCGCCCGTCCGGCAGGACGCCCTGGTCGATCCACTCCTGGATGGACGCATCCGGGCTGACGAAGGGCGGCTCCGGATCGGCCAGATCCCGCGCGCGGACACCCGCCAGCCGGTCGCGCATCTCGTACATCCGCCCCTGCCCTTCGGCCATGGTCAGCAGGAACCAGGCGATCAGCATGATCCAGACGCCGCCGATCAGGTTGCCGATCACTACGAGATTCCAGAAACCGAAGCCGAACAGGAGGAACGCCACCATCCGCCCGCCCCAGACTGCGGCCGCCACCGCCTTGCGCGGGTCGCCGGTGATCTTCCACACCAGCGCCCGGAACACCCGTCCCCCGTCCAGCGGAAAACCGGGGATGAGGTTGAATACCGCCACCACCAGGTTGATGAACGCCAGCCAGCCCAGCGCCACCGACACCGGCTCGTACCAACCGGAGGCGATCTGCGCGAGCCCCCCGAAGGTCAGCGCCAGGCCCACACTGACTGCTGGCCCGGCAATCGCGATCCAGAACTCGTCGTCCGCGCGCTCGGTGTCCCTTCCCATCTGGGCCAGCCCGCCGAAGATGAACAAGGTGATCGATTCCACCGGCACACCCCGTCGGATGGCCACCACGCTGTGGCCCAGCTCATGGGCCAGAATGGAGGCAAAGAACAACAGGGCCGTCACCACCGCGGTACCCACCACCATCGGCAGCGTCCACTCCGGAAACTGGTAGTGGAAGCCGGTGCTCATGGTCGCCAGCAGTAGCAGGAGGATGAACACCCAGCTCACGTGGATCTGGATGCGGATACCGCTGATGTGGCCGAGGACCAGGACCGTCTTGAACATACTTCCGCTCCTTGCAAGGGGGGAGCGGCCCCGTATCGAACAGCCAGGACCACCTGACATCCATTATGTGGCCCCGCGGCACCGCCCGCACAGGAGAGAGACCCCCGACGCCGGGTTCAGACCTTGCCTTGTGCTCACAAAAACCGGACGGGGAAAAGGCAAGGGCTGAAGGTAGACCCCATTTTCTTGCGCGGGACCCCGACGTGTGCGCGGAAACCTGGTCCGGCCCCGTCAGACCGTCAACAAATCAGGAGTGTCCTTTTCTTCGCGTGTCTTCGGCCGCGGGGTCTCCTCCCAGGTCCCCGAGTGCTGCCTGAAGGGTCTGCACGATCTCGCGCTCATCCTTGCCGTAGGCATCAACCGAAATCGGCTCGCCAATGACCACGCGCACCTTCTTGCCAGGCCGCGGGAACACCCGGCCCGGGGCCATAACCTCGCGGGTGCCCTCGATCCATACCGGCACCACGGGCACGGGCTGTGCTGCGAGCACCAGCCCAATGCCGGGCCGCAGGCGCTGGAGATCACCGTCCGGGGAACGCTGCCCTTCCGGAAACCAGACCAGGCTGTGGCCACGCTGCACCGTCGCAGCGGCCTGCAGGAGACTGCGCCGCGGTGCCGCGGCGGGATCGACCGGCAGAATACGCGCAATGCGACTGAACGCGCGGGAGAACCGGTTGGAAAACAGATAGGCCTCCAGACCCGCCCAGTACAGCGCCTCCAGCTGCCGCGTGCTGAACGCCGGCAGCAACGCCAGCGGGTCCACGAAGCTCAGATGGCGCGGCGCAATGATATGGGGACCCGCGTCTGGCCCCGGGAGACGGCCCCGCACCTCCACGCGCATCAACAGACGGGCCAGCAACCGCGTAGACCCAAGGAGCAGACGCCCGGCCACCCGGCCGGCCGATCCCGGCGGTTCCAGCGCCCTCTGCTGGACATCTTCAAGGAAAGACTCGGGATCCTGGAGCTGCTGTTTGAGCTCCCCTCGCCCTTCCTTCGCCTCCGCGGCTCCGGCCGCCTCCTTCAGCAGGTCACGCACCGTTTCCACGCGCTCGATCGCCGAATCGTCGAGGTCGATGGCGGCGCGATCCTCCAGCGCAAGCGTCAGATCCACCCAGTTGAGCGAATCGATCCCGAGTTCGTCTGCCAGCATGCTGTCCGGCGTCAGACGCAGGTCATGAAACCGTTCGGCAAGATAGGTCCATGTCTGCTCCGCCGCGGGATCCGAAAGCAGCTGCTGGTCTTCCGGCGCCCAGGATTCCGGCGAAACCGGCTCCGGCCGCGCCTCGGAAACGGTGTCCTCCCGACCCAGCTCCTCGAACAGCTCTTCCAGCTTGTGCCGACGCAACTTGCCCAGGCGCGTGCGCGGCAATGGGTCGAGCGCAACGCGCACCGTGCCCGGGCGATGATGGCTTGGCAGTTCCTTCGCCGCGCGGTTCACCGCCTCCTTCAGGCGCTTCTCGAGATCGTCGCCGGTCACCTCGCGCAGCAGACCCGATTCGGGCACAACGACAGCGGCCAGGCGATCTTCGTGCGCCAGAACCCCGGCCTCGCGTACGTCGTCGATCATCTTCAACGCATCTTCCACCCGTTCCGGATCAACGTTCTCGCCACCCGAGAGGACGATCATCGAAGATTCCCGCCCGTGCAGGTGCAGATAACCGTCATCGTCGATCTCGCCGGTATCGCCGGTGCGGTACCAGCCGTCTTCGTCCAGGGCTTCCTTGGTCTTGTCCGGCAGGTTCAGGTAGCCGGAGAACACGTTCGGCCCGCGCGCCATCACCTCGCCACGCCCGTCGCCAGACTGCGAATCGTCGATCTTGAGCTCGACTCCGGGCAACGGCAGCCCGGCGGCCTCGATCTTGAGCCGATCCGGCGGGTTGTAGGTCAGGATCGGGGAGGTCTCGCTGAGGCCGTAGCCGGTCGCCACGTCCCAGCCCAGCGCCTGCAGGTTGCGCGCCAGCTCCGGATCGAGCGCCGACCCGCCAGCGACGACCAGCCGCAGGCGCGGGGCCAGGCGACTGTGCAGGCCCTTCAGCAGCCTCCGGCCGAGGTTGAGACCGAGCCGGCGGCGCGCCAGCCTGGAGACACCGATGATCCGCCGGAACACGAACGCCGCCAGCCCGCCGCGCCCCGCGACCCGATCTTCCAGGGCCTGCCACACGGCCTCGTACAACCGCGGCACCCCAAGCATCACCGTGGCCTCGCCCTCGCGAAGCGCGCGCACGATCTGCGGACCCACTAGCGAGAACGGCACGATGATCGTCGCGCCCAGGGTCAGCGGAATCAGGATGCCCACGGTAAATGGATACACGTGGTGAAACGGCAGGGGCACCAGCACCCGATCGCGATCGTCCGCGAGCTCCTGGTCGCACAACGCCTCCACGTTGCTGCTCAGGTTGGCATGCGTCAGCGGTACGCCCTTCGGCGGCCCCGTAGTACCAGAGGTATAGAAGATCGCCGCGATATCATCCGGGCGCGCCACCGGGTCTGCCGGCTCCTTCGCAAGAAGCCCCTCCCAGGAATCCGCAGCATCGGCGTCCGCATCGAACAGGTAGGTGCGTACCTCGCCGAGGGCCTCGGGGAGCCGGTCCCTGAGCTTCGTGGTGGTGAAGATGAACCGCGGTGCGGAATCCGAAATCGCGTGGTCCAGGTCCTCGCGCGGCATCTGGGTATCCAGGGGCACCAGGACCGCACCGGCATTCATCACGCCCAGAGCCGACACTACCCACTCGGCGCTGTTGGGAGCCAGGATAAGGACCCGGTCGCCCTGCTCGACTCCGGCCTGCTGCAGCCCGGCCGCCAGGCGCCCCGCCCGTTCGAGCAGTTCCCCCCGCGAGAGGGCATCGGAGCCATCGCGGCTCATGGAGACGACCGCGTCCTGGTCCTCGCGAACGGAACGGGAAGACAGCAGTTCCCCGATGGTTTGCGCGCTCATCCTGAAATCTCCCGTACCAGAGCCTGCTCGCCCCGTCAGGCCGTGAGGCGGCGGCACGGCAGCTTCGCCAGCAGCGCCTCGCGGCGTCCATCACTGTAT
>PWYF01000164.1 GCA_003567955.1 Thiotrichales bacterium | reverse complement strand
CAGCCGGCGATCAGGCCGCCCGCCATGAGAACCACAAGCAATTCCCTGATACTGAATTTCATCTGCATGACCTCTAGACTCCACGTTCGGAATTGGATTTATTTTATGTCCGCCACATTCGGGGCGGCAATGTTCAGCCCCGGCCGTTCGATTGCAGCCTATCACCGCGCCTGAAATGGTGTCAATTCAGCGTTTCCTTATCTTCTTGCCCCCTGTACGGAGATCAAAACTGATAGCATTCATGCTTGCTGGCCTTATGCAGGAAACTCCGAGCCGATGCAGGAAATCCTTGTGGTTTATTACAGTCGTCACGGCGCCACCGCTGAAATGGCCCGTCTGGTGGCCCGGGGCGTCGCCGAAATCCCGTCAATGCAGGCACGGGTTCGCACCGTCCCGCCAGTGCGCGCGGCCACCGCAGAGGCCCTGCCCGCCATACCCGCAGAGGGCCCACCCTATGCCACGCTTGACGACTTGCGCGAATGCGCCGGGTTGATTCTTGGCAGCCCCACACGTTTCGGCAACATGGCCGCCCCGCTCAAACAATTTCTGGATGAAACCGCCAGCCTCTGGCTGGCCGGCGAACTGGCCGGTAAACCGGCCGGGGTATTCACGTCCACTGGCAGCATGCACGGCGGCCAGGAGTCCACCCTGCTGTCCATGATGCTGCCACTGTTGCATCACGGCATGCTCATCAGCGGCCTGCCCTACACTGAGGAAGCGCTCAACCGGACCCGCACCGGGGGCACCCCCTATGGCCCCAGTCATCTGGCCGGCGCCGCCAGCGACATGCCCGTAAGCAATGAGGAAGCGCTGCTATGCCGGGCACTTGGCCGGCGCATCGCTGAAATTGCCCGCCGCCTTCAAGGTGCTTCGGAGTCATAAAAATGTCACGTATCAATACACTGTTGCTGACCGGCATTGGCCTGCAGTTATGTTTGCTTGCCGCAGTGATGCTGGCGTGGCAATTATGGGCCTCGCCCCCGCAGATTGTCCCTGCTGCCCTGCTGGCAGCAATCATCACCATACCGCTACTGGCGCTGTTACCCGGTATCCTGCTGGACCGGGCACGGGTGGCAGGCGTGTGGACACCGCTGGTGCTGCTGTTCTATTTCACCTGGGGTATGACGGAAACAGTCGCCAATGCCGACGAACGTGGCTGGGCCATCCTGGCGACGGTGCTGAGTATCAGCGCCTTCACCACCAGCCTGGTATATGCGGTGCGCCATCGCTCGCCACGACACAAAAGCTGAGCTTGCGGGCGGTCAGTCGCCGGGGTGATGACGCTGCTGCCAGGCGTGCAACGCCTCGCGCAAAAAAGGGATGGTCAACCGGCGTTTGGCGGCAAGCGAGGCCGTATCCAGTTCATCCAGCAAGCTGAAGAGCGCCACCGGGTTCCGGCTATAGCGACGCAACAGATACCGGGCGGCCTCCTCGCCCAGGGTCATCCCCCGGTGTCGGGCTCGCAGACACAGGGCCCGGGCTCTGCCCTCGTCATCCAGCAGTTGCAGGCGTATTACCGGGCCACTGGCAAGCCGCGAGGCCAGGTCAGGTAATTGCCAGTGAATACCCGAAGGGGGCTGCGCCGCCGCCACCAGCAAACAACCCTGGCGATCAAGCACCCGCCTCACCAGGTGAAACAGGGCGGTTTCCGCCTCACCCACCCCGGCCATACCATCAATGCCATCAAGCGCCAGCAGATCAAGCCGGTCCAGCCCCTCCAGCGCATCCGCGCCCAGCGGCTGGAAACTTGTCAGTGGCAGATAAAGCGTGCGCCGGCCCTGCTCATGCGCATGCCGGCAGGCGGCCTGCAGCAGGTGGGATTTGCCGCTGCCCGCAGGCCCGCAGAGATAGACCACCCCGCTGAGCCGTCCCTCGCTGAGCTGGCGAACCGCAGCCAGCGCCTGAGCATTGGTATCGGCGACAAAATTCTCAAAAGCGGAATAATCCGGGAGTTTTAAACCGAGCGCCAGTTGCGGCGTTCCACTCAGCTCCTGTTCCGATACCATGCTGGCCCCGGCTTTAGTGCTCGAGTGCATAGTGGAAATCCGGGCCGACTCTGGCGCTGCTCTCGTCTACAGTGACCATCACCCGATCCCGGGCGTGCAACACCGAACCCACGCCGATCACACCATCAAGCCGCTCACGGCTGCCCTGGATCACCAGTGCGAGATCCAGACGGTCCCCGGCGACCCGGGTCACATAGACCGCATCCACCGGCGACAGGCCCTCAAGATACTGCAGCACACGGGCATAATCGGATAATCCGCCCACGCCGCTCACCGCAATACGGGCCACATCCCGGTCGACATCATCCGCACCGATCGCAAACCGGGCAATATAAATATCGGCAAGACCGGCAAGCCCTTCGTTGATCACCGCCTGCAACCCGCCGGCATGACTTTCCCAGTCGCGCCGCCGGCCCTGTTCAAGCAATGTCCAGCGACCACGATAATCACCGCCACTGTCACGATCGACACGGCCCGCCAGAATCGAGCCGGCGCCATAACGCTCGGAGGCGTCTTCCACGGTCTCGAAAAACCCGCCCCACAAATCAATAAACTCCACCGTGCCACGTTCGGCCTCATCGCCTTCGGGCAGCATCACCGGCAAACCATGGGCCCGCGAGGCCCGCACCAGGGCCTGCGCCACCGGCCCGTCATGTTCGCGCGAGAGCACCGTGCGCTGGACTCCGTCGCGGACCCCCAGCCATACCAGGGTGGTTGGCCGTTCACGACCCCATACCCCATACCCCTGATCGCGCAGGCCACGAACAATGGCTGATTCATCAAAGGCCACCAGCAACCAGAGTCCATCGGGGGCATCCTCGTCTCGCCGGTATTCATAACGCTGCATCAGCGCCCGGGGCTGCAATGTTTCCCCCGCCAGAACCGCCGCCTGGTCACCGGAAACCCGGCGCAGCACCTGCGCCAGAGCCGCCTCAAGGGCCTGGTTCCGGCTCTCGGTGCTCTGATCCGCAACCGCAACACGCGCGGTATATAAATCAGCATCGGTGATCGCCAGGGCCGGCGCCAGGGGGCAGATAAACAATATCAGGGCCAGCACAAGCGCATTAATCAGCGTGACCTTACGGCGTTCAGAGTGCACGGCGCATACTCTCCCGAAGTATGAATTTGGTGGCCCGGGCGAGACCTGGTCGAGCCCGCGTCCCGGCTGCGTTACAATACCACAGCTGCCAGCTGTGCCGGCAGCCATTCCCCCACCCCAGCGGAAGGACAAACATGCCAAAGCGCGAGCCCCTGACCTATCGCCAGGCCGGCGTTGATATTGATGCCGGCAATCGCCTGGTTGAGTTGATTGGCGAGGATGTGCGTCGCACCCGCCGGCCCGAGGTGCTCGGCGGGCTGGGTGGTTTTGGCGCCCTGGTCGAAATCCCGCTGGAGCGCTATCGCCAACCGGTGCTGGTCGCCGGCACCGACGGCGTCGGCACCAAGCTCCGGCTGGCGCTGGCACTCAACAAGCACGACACCATCGGTATCGACCTGGTGGCCATGTGCGTGAATGACATCGTCGTTCAGGGCGCCGAGCCACTGCTGTTTCTGGATTATTACGCCACCGGTCATCTGGATGTGGATACCGCCGCCAGCGTGATTCGCGGTATCGCCGAAGGCTGCAGCCAGGCTGGCTGCGCCCTGGTCGGCGGCGAGACCGCCGAGCTGCCGGGCATGTACCAGGGCGAGGACTACGACCTGGCGGGATTCTGTGTGGGGCTGGTGGAAAAATCCCGCATCATTGACGGCAGTCGCGTCGCCGCTGGCGACGTCATTCTCGGCCTGGCCGCCTCGGGCTTTCACTCCAATGGCTACTCGCTGGTGCGCCGGGTACTCGAACATGCCGACGCCGATCTTGAAATGCCCCTGGACGACACCACCCTGGGCGCGGCCCTGCTGGCGCCGACCCGTATTTACGTCAAGCCCCTGCTGGCCCTGCTGGAGGCCCTGCCGGTGCACGCCCTCGCCCACATTACCGGCGGCGGGCTGCCCGAGAACCTGCCCCGGGTGATGCCGGAGGGGACCCGTGCCGTGCTTGACGGCCACAGCTGGGAGCGCCCCGCAGTCATGCGCTGGCTGCACTCCCAGGCCGAAATTGACCCGGCAGAGGCCTACCGCACCTTCAACTGCGGTATCGGCATGGCCGTGATTGTGCCGGCCGAACACGCCGCCGGTGCCACAGCCCTGCTCCGCGAGCAGGGCGAAACCGTATACGAGATCGGCCGCATCGAGGCCGGCTCGGGCCCGGCACGGGTTGATATCCACCATGACTGATCAGCCGCTTTCCATGGTGGTGCTGGTTTCCGGTACCGGCAGCAACCTGCAGGCGATACTGGACGCGATCGATGCCGGCCTGCCAGCACAGGTCACGGCGGTGATCAGCAACCGGCCACAGGCCCTGGCACTGCGGCGCGCAGCCAGCCGCAATATCCCCACCCGGGTGATTGACCATCGCGAGTTTGCCCGCCGTGATGAATTCGATGCCCGGCTGGACAGCCTGCTGGACGAGCTCAACCCGCAACTGGTGGTGCTGGCCGGCTTCATGCGGATTCTGGGGGATTCTCTGGTCCGTCGCTGGCACGGGCGCATGCTCAATATTCATCCTTCGCTGTTGCCGGACTACCGCGGACTGCACACGCATCGACGCGTGCTTGAAGCCGGGGAACGATGGCATGGGTGCAGTGTCCACTACGTAACCGCCGAGCTCGATGGCGGCCCGGTCATTGCCAGGGCCCGAGTCGAAGTTCACGCCAACGACGACGAGGCATCATTGAAGTCACGGGTGCATCACTGCGAGCATGCGCTTTACCCGAAGGTCATCGACTGGGTGGCCCGTGGCCGACTGAAACTGGCCCATGACACCCCGATACTGGATAACAAACAGTTACGCCAGGCACTGACCTTCGATGCCCCGCAATTGATGGAGGAGGCATTATGAGCCTCTGCAAAAACTTCAGATTAACGGCTGCCACCTTGGTGGCAGGTGCACTGACCCTGGCCTGGACACCTTCAGCCATGGCACTACAGCCCTATACCGCCACCTACGAACTGTCACGCTCGAACATGGTTGTGGGGGAAGGTAAATACGAACTCAGCATCGACGATGACGGCAAGGTCACCTTCCATGCCCGCGCCGAAACCGCCGGCCTGGTGTCCATGTTCCGCAGTGATACGGTGCGCGAGACCAGTCGCCTGCAGATGAAGGAAGACGGCACCCTCATCGCTCTGGGCTACGAATACAAGCATCAGCGTGGTCGCAACACCGAAGAGGAAAAACGCATCGACTTTGACTGGGACAACAACCTCGCCATATCAGTCATTGACGGCAAGGAACATCGTCTGGAGGTGGCGCCGGGCACGGTGGACCGTATGGCACTGCAACTCCGGATGATGATCGACGCCACCGGCAGTGCCGATGCGGTGATGAAATACGAAACCGTCAATGACGACGAGGTGCGCGAGTACGAATTCACGCGTGAAGGCCGCTACCGGGTACAGACCGGCGCCGGCGAATTCAGCACCGTGCGTCTGGAACGCAAACACAACGGCCGCACCACCATTTTCTGGAGTGCCCCGGAGCTGGATTACCTGCCCGTGCGGGTGGAACAACACCGCAACGGCAAGGTCACCATGCGCATGGATATGACCAGCGTTTCCGGGCCTCTGACCGAATCCGACTGAACCCGATCAGGCCCGCGGCAGGGTCACACCCCGTTGACCCTGGTATTTGCCTTTGCGATCCGCGTAGGACACTTCACACACTTCGTCCGACTCCAGGAAAAGGATCTGCGCCACCCCTTCGTTGGCATAGATCTTCGCAGGCAGTGGGGTGGTGTTGGAGAATTCCAGCGTCACATGGCCCTCCCACTCCGGCTCCAGTGGCGTCACATTGACGATAATCCCGCAGCGAGCGTAGGTGGACTTGCCCAGACAGATGGTCAACACATTGCGGGGAATGCGCAGGTATTCCACGGTGCGCGCGAGGGCAAAGGAGTTGGGCGGGATAATGCAGACATCGGATTTGAGATTGACGAAGCTGTTGTCGTCAAAGCCCTTGGGGTCCACCACGGCGGAATTGATGTTAGTGAAAATCTTGAATTCATCGGCACAGCGGATGTCATAGCCATAGCTCGAGGTACCATAGGAAATCACCGGATTATCGCCATGGGTCTTGATCTGCCCCGGCTCAAAGGGCTCGATCATGCCGTGCTCTTCGGCCATGCGCCGAATCCACCGATCAGACTTGATGCTCATTGAATATTTTCCCCAAATTGAGATGACTGGTTTCCAGGTGATCGCTCAGGCCACTGAGTCACCGAAAATTCATAAATAAACAGCACGTTACCCTCGGTGCCTTCGGTGAATTCGGTGGCGCCTTTAAAAGACGGTGCCACCCCGGTTTAATCAGCCACCGAACTCACCGAAGGCACCGATAGGTTAAAAACAACCGGCCCTTTACCTCGGTGTATTCAGTGTGTTCGGTGGCGCATTTAAAATACAGTGCCACCCGGGTTTAATTAGCCACCGAATTCACCGAAGCCACCGAGTGTATAAATATATCCCCAACGAAGCCGGTGCAATCAGTGGGCACACTCAATCGCCATTTGACCTGCTCCACCAACCCCCGAAATTCTTCATGCGCTTCATGATCTTCATGGTTGGCTTTTGGTTTTTCTGAACACTGAACACTGAAAACGCCCGCGCCAGCGGGTCAATCATCGACGATTTCGATTTCGGGGAAGCCCACGCCGCTGCGGGCGCCGGCCAGGGCCAGATGCGCGGCGGTCGCCCGCGCCATTTCCAGATACGCCTTCGCCGCCGGACTGTCCGGATGCGACACCACGGTCGGCTCGCCGCTGTCGGTCTGCTCGCGGATGCTGATATCCAGCGGCAGCTGCCCCAGCAAGGCCACGCCATACTGTGCCGCCATGGCGGCCCCGCCGCCACTGCCAAAAATCGCTTCCTCATGGCCACAGTTGCTGCAGATGTGGGTGCTCATATTCTCCACAATGCCCAGCACCGGCACCTCCACCTTCTCGAACATGCGCAGCCCCTTGCGCGCATCGAGCAGGGCAATATCCTGCGGCGTGGTCACAATCACCGCTCCGCTCACCGGAATCTTCTGCGACAGCGTCAACTGGATATCCCCGGTTCCCGGGGGCAGGTCCACAATCAGATAATCCAGATCCTGCCATTGAGTATGCGTCAGCAACTGATCCAGCGCCTGGGTCACCATCGGCCCGCGCCAGATCATCGGCGTTTCTTCATCGATCAGATAGCCCACCGACATGGTCTGGATACCGTGGCGCACCACCGGCTGCATGGTCTTGCCATCCGTGGAATCGGGCTTGCCATGATGCCCCACCATCCGCGGCTGGCTGGGACCATATATATCAGCATCCAGCAGCCCCACCCGGGCACCATCGGCGGACAGGGCCAGCGCCAGATTCACTGCGGTGGTGGATTTGCCCACGCCACCCTTGCCCGAGGCCACGGCAATGATATTGCGGATACCCTCGTGCGGCGCGAGATTGCGCTGCACGGCATAGGACAGCACTTCACTGCGCACCGTCACCCGGGCCTCAATGCCGTTTTCCGCCAGCTTCTCCTGCGCCAGTTTTTCCAGCTCGGCGGCCCATTCGCCGGCCGGGTAGCCCAGCACCAGCGTCACGGCAATATCTTCTTCCCCCGGGGTCACCTCACGCAGCCAGCCAGCGGCAACAATATCCGTTCTGGCATACGGGTCCTGCACCCCGCCAAGCACCTGGGCGACATAGTCATAACTGATTTCAGGCATGCGGGCTTCCACGGTTGGCCGGTACGGACCGCGATTCTAACGCCCCGGCGATCTCATCGAAAGCGGGAAGGCGGGAAAGTGGGAAGGCTGGAAGCGCCGCGCTTCAGCGCGGCATCTTGATTTCTTTCCCGCTTTCCCGCTTTCCCGCTTTCCCGCTTTCCCGCTTTCCCGCTTTCCCGCT
>PWYF01000053.1 GCA_003567955.1 Thiotrichales bacterium | reverse complement strand
TGTTCGAGTACGCCCTGCAGGGTCGCATGTTGCTGCGACGCTGGACCAGCGCCTTGATTGTCGTGGCCTTGCTGCTCAGCCTGGTCGGGGAGCTGGGCGTGCGCCCGCTGATGGCGGCGGCCGTCGAAGCCGGTGACAGCGGCCGTTTTGACCTGCTGCACAGTGTGTCCGCAAGCCTGTATCTGACCACCAGTGCGATTGCGCTGGCGTTGGTGGCCTGGCGTGAGCCGGGGGCCGGGAACGGGTGATCAGGCGTCCGGCGACCCCGGTCGGCGCAGTTGCTGGACCAGTTCAATGAGATTCCCGTCCGGGTCGCGGACATAGGCCGTGCGCTGACCCCAGGGCTGATCATGGGGTGGCGTCACCGCCGGCGTGCCTGTGGCACGCAGTTCCTCCCAGGCGGCATTCACGTCATCCACCTTGAAGCCCAGTTCGAAAGCCGGTGCCTGTTCACCCGGGGGGGTGATCGTCTGCGCCAGGGTTTCAGCCATGGCCTCTCGGGTAAACAGCCCCAGTCGAGTGGCGCCGGTTTCCAGTTGGGCGAAGCGTTCGGCTCGATGGCGCAGGGCGATGCCGAGGGCGTCACGGTAAAAGCCCAGCGCCCGTTCCAGGTCATCCACGATCAATACAATATAATCCAGCGCCTCAACTTTCATGACACCTCCCGCTGAGCTATTCAACCGGTATTCTGAAGGCCATGGGCGATGGCCATGACCGACTGGATCAGCGCCTGCAGCAGGGCGCCATCCTTGCAGTCCGACGCCCGCCAGCGCGCCAGCAGTTCGATCTGCAACAGACTCAGCGGATCCACATAGGGGTTGCGCAGGCGCATGGAGCGCTGCAGATGCGGGTCACGGTCGAGCAGGGCATCTATGCCCTTGAGTTCCAGAATCAGCGCATGGGTGCGCTCGTATTCTGCCTGAATGATCTTGAACAGTGAGTGTGATGGTTCTTCGGCCAGTTCCGCGTAGCGCCGGGCAATATTCATGTCGGTCTTGGCCAGCACCATTTCCGCGTCATCCAGCAGGTTGCGAAGGAATGGCCATTGTCCGGCCATATCGCGGACGGTTTCGATGCCGAATTGATCAACGGCCGCGTTCAGTCCGGTGCCCAGCCCATACCAGCCGGACAGCAGATGCCGGCTCTGGGTCCAGGCAAATACCCAGGGGATGGCGCGCAGGTCCTCAATGCGCCCGCCCCTGCCCCGTGAGGGCGGTCTCGAGCCGATACGCATGCGTTCGATGACATCAATGGGCGTGGCCTGGCGGAAATAACCGTCAAAGCGCGGGTCCTGGTAGACCAGCGCGCGGAAGCTGTCCCGCGCCGTATCTGCGACAGATTGCATGATTTGCGGCCATTGCTCGTCTTCTCTGCGCTTGAGCACGCCGGGGGCGCTGGCCAGCAGTACCCCGCTGGTCATTTGCTCCATGGTGCGCAGGGCGATGGGGCGCAGACCGTAGTTGGCGTCAATGATTTCGCCCTGCTCGGTCACCCGGAAGCGTCCCTGCACGGCTTCTGGCGGGGCGGCCAGAACTGCGCCATGGACCTTGGTGCCTCCCCGACTGGCGGTGCCGCCCCGGCCATGGAAAATCTCGATGCCCACGCCGGCCGCGCTGGCGATCGCCGCCAGTTGTTGCTGGGTGGTTTGTACTGCCCAGCGTGAGCCGACCAGGCCGCCGCTTTTGTTGCTGTCCGAATAACCGACCATCATCATTTGCAAATTGCCGCGGGCGTGCAGGTGCCCGCGGTAATTGTCATCCGTGAGCAGCGCCTTGAGGATGTCCGGCCCGGCGGCCAGGTCTTCCGGGGTTTCCAGCAAGGGCACGACATCAAGCGGCACCCGCCCGGCGTCATCACAGAGGCCGGCCTGACGCGCCAGATACAGCACCGCCAGCACGTCGTCCACGTCACGGGTCATGCTGACGATCCAGGGGCCAAAGGCGTCCGCTCCGTGACGGGAGCGGCCGTCGGCGACGGCCTCGAACACTGCCAGTGTCTGGCGGGCGAGTTCGCCGGGTTGGCCATGTTCGTTTACGGGGCCGGCAAGCGCTTCACGCAAGCGCGCAGCGCGCCATTGCGGATCGCGTTGTTCCCAGTCCGGAATGGCCAGCAGTTCGCCGGCGACCTGACGGTGAATATCGGCATGCTGGCGTATATCGAGTGTGGCCAGGTGAAAGCCGAAAGTGCGTACTCGCATCATCAGACGGTTGATCGCGAACAGCCCGGCATTGTGGCCCCGGTTGCCTGCCAGGCTGTCGGCAATCAGCTGCAGGTCATCAAGCAGCTGGTCGGGACTCTGGTAGCGGTGTTCGGATTCATCCGTGGTGGCGGTCAGGCGCGCATCCATCAGTTTAAGCAGGATGCGGTAGGGCATGTTGCGGTGGCGGGGTGGCAGATGCTCTGTCACGTCCGCAAACAGGGTCTCGTACTCGCGGATGCGGGCGGAAACCGCCTCGCTGACGCTGACCCGCGAAAGTGACTGGCTGAGCTGGCCGTAAAGATCATCAAGCTCACGGCGATATCGGCGCAATATGGCCTGACGATGCTGGTTGAGCGTGGCGCGCACGGTTTCAGCTGTGACGTTGGGGTTGCCATCCATGTCGCCGCCGACCCAGGAGGCAAAGCGTATCAACCGGGGCAGCGAGACAGTCTCGGCAGCTTGCCCCCAGACTTTTTCCAGCGCGGCTTGCAGGCTTTCATAGAAGGGTGGAATAACCCGGTAGATGACCTCCAGCAGGTAAAACAGCACATAATCCACTTCATCGGCAACGGTGCGTCCCTCATGCGGGTGCGCCTCGGTTTGCCACGCCGCTGTGAGTTCATTTCTGATGCGCTCCAGACGGCTGCGCTGTTCCGCCGGCGTGGAGTCCGGATCCATGCGTTCGATCAGTCGCAGGGCAATGCGCAGATGTTTTTCCAGAATGGTGCGACGGGTGGCCTGGGTGGGGTGTGCGGTGAATACCGGCGAAATATCAATGCTATTCAGCAGGCTGCGCATTTCATCCAGGGAAAGGCCGGCGTCGCCGAGTTGCCTGACGATTTCCTCAAGGCTTTCGGGTTGCGCCTCGCGGGTGTTGCGGGCGTAGTCGCGCGCGCGCCGGATGCGATGGACTTTCTCGGCGATATTGACGAGCTGGAAGTAGGCCCCGAAAGCATGGATCAGGTCCGTGGCCTGGGCCGGGGGCAGGTCAACCAGTTGCTCATGCAATGTGGATTCGGCCTCGCGGGCCCGGGCAGGCTCGCCCTCGCGCCGGGTGATGGCGGCCTGGCGGGTTTGCTCGACCTGGCGAAACAGTGCTTCGCCACCCTGTTCACGCAGTAATTCACCCAGCAACTGGCCCAGTACCCTCACGTCATCGCGCAAGGGTTCATCGAGGGCGGAGAAATACACGTCGTCCCTGTTCATAGCTTATCTGCCTGTATCTCTGCTGATGCGCTGGCTGTGATGGTGGCCGCAGGCGGCAGCATAACCCGGTCAGGGCCGCTTGCAATACTATCTGCAGCTGGACCTCCGCCGGCGCTCCGGCGTGCCGGTTTGCCGCGTCGGAGGATCATCGTTAATCTTTGCCGAAATCACAGGGAGGCTGACGGTGGCGGGTTGATCCCACCGGGCAGCAGTCCCGGCTTTGCGTTACCATTAGCGACTGGTTACGCGCCTTGACAACAAAGGGGAGAAGCATGGATCTGGCTGCGATACGCAGAACCTACCGCCGCTACGCTGGTCATTACGACATGGTTTTCGGCCCTGTGTTCCATCCCGGGCGGCGTATGGCGGTTGAGACTGCAAACCAGCGCCCGGGCCGCCGCATATTGGAAGTTGGTGTGGGTACGGGTCTGTCCTTGCCCCTGTATCGCAAGGATATCCAGGTCACCGGTATTGATATTTCTCCGGAAATGCTGGCCAAGGCGCGTGAGAAAGTCGCCGAACAGCAGCTTGAGAATGTCGAGGCCTTGCTTGAGATGGATGCCGAGGCGCTGGAATTCGAGGACAACAGCTTTGATGTGGTGGTGGCCATGTATGTGGCTTCCGTGGTGCCCAATCCGGACCGCCTGATGGCAGAGATGCGCCGTGTCTGCGTGCCTGATGGCGAGATTCTGATCATTAACCATTTTGCTTCAGAAAATCCCGTCTTGCGTGGGCTGGAGCGTACCCTCAAGCCGCTGTCCAAAATGCTGGGTTTTCATCCTGACATGGCGCTGGATGCTCTGCCCGACGAACCGGATTGTCCCAGGGTCGGGGTCCATCGGGCCAATATATTTGGTTACTGGAAACTGGTGCATTATCGCAATGGTCCGGCCGCCAATGGCGCCGACGTGGTGGATAGTCAGGTCGGGCCTGACTGAGTACATTGCAACACCACTGTTTCACCCCGGAGAGAAGCAATGAAAGAACCGTTCGAGAGTGAGATTGCCGCTCGTATTGAACGGCTTAACCGTATCGGGGTGTCGCTGTCGGCGGAAAGCGATATCCGCCGGGTCCTGCAGATGGTACTGGATGGCGCCCGCGAGCTGACCCGGGCTGATGGTGCCACGCTTTATCTGCTTGAAGGTGAGGGTCGGCAGCAACAGCTGCGCTTCGACATGATGATCACCGAAAGCCTGGGTCTGGCTGCCGGTGGCCCGGAGCAACCCCCGGTCCCCGATAATATCCCCCCCGTAAAGCTTTATAACGCAGCCGGTGAGCCGGATCGCCACACTGTGGTGGGAAGTGCGGCGCTGGATCAGGCCACCCTGCATATTGAAGACGCCTACGACGACACGCGCTTTGATTTTTCCGGGACCCGCGCCTTTGACGAGCGCACGGGCTACCGTTCCTGTTCATTGCTGGCCGTGCCGATGCTGGATCACAGGGGCAAGCTCATGGGCGTGTTGCAGTTGCTCAACCGCCTGTCGGACGCGGGTGAACCCGAGGCCTTCGATGCTACTGATATCAGTTTGGCGGAATCGCTGGCTTCTCAGTGTGCTGTCAGCCTCAGTCAGCGCCGGCTCGCTGATGAACAGCGCGAGCTGTTTGAGTCACTGGTGCGGCTGATTGCCTATGGAATTGACGAGAAATCACCCGAAACCGGTGCCCACTGCCGGCGGGTGCCGGTAGCAACCATGTTGATTGCCCGTTATGCCAGCGCCTCAAACTGGCCCGAGTTCGCCAATTTTCACATGAGCGAGCAGGATATCTACGAGCTGGAAATGGCGGCCTGGCTGCATGACTGCGGCAAGATCACCACGCCGGTGCACGTGGAGCAAAAAGGCACGCGCTTGCAGACGGTCTGGGACCGTATTGAGCTGATCGAAACCCGTATGGAAATCTTGTTGCGCGATGCCCGTATCCGGGCACTGGCTGAGCGCATCGGTGACGATGCGGAGCGCGCGGGGGAGGATGCCCCGGAGGTGCAACAACTCAGGCAGTGGCTGGAAACACAACGGGCGTTTCTGCAGCGCTGTAACGCGGGTGGGGAAGGCGGTGACGCGGAAGTCAGCGACCGCCTGAAAGAAATCAGCGCCGCCGGCTGGCGGGATATGCAGGGCGAGACGCGCACGCTGATCAGTGAAGATGAGTTATATAACCTGGATATCGGCCGGGGCACGCTGAACCCGGAAGAACGCAAAATTATCCAGGATCACATCGTCACCACCATCAAGATGCTCGAGCAGTTGCCTTTCCCGGATCACCTCAAGCGTATTCCGGAATACGCCGGGGGGCACCACGAATGGGTCAACGGCAAGGGCTATCCCAACCAGCTCACCCGCAAACAGATGTCAGTTCCGGCGCGAATCATGGCCGTGGCAGATGTGTTCGAGGCGCTGACCGCACCGGAGCGCTCCTACAAATCGCCCATGCCATTGTCCAAAACCCTGCATATCATGGGTGAGATGGTGGAACGTGGGCATCTGGACCCGGATTTGTTCCGGTTGTTTGTGCATGAAGAGATTTATATGGACTATGCCCGCCAACACCTGAGCAGGGCGCAGATTGACACCGTGGACAAGGCCGGTTTGCCGGGGCTGGAGGTCAGGTCCGTGCCGGTTTGATCCCGGGATCGGGAGATGACCCGATCGCTCACCGGGATGTATGATAGCCGGATTAATTCAGCCCGTATCAGGGCGAGACAACAATAAACAATAAAGGGGTCGCAGCAATGCAACTTCGACATGGATGGGCGCAGCTTTTACTGGTCGTGGTTCTGATACTTGCGAGCTGGCCGCTGATGGCCGAGGAAGCCGCCGAGCTCGACCAGGCAGAACCCGCAGAAGCAGCTGAACCAGCTGAAGCAGCCAGCAATGAAGTTGAAGCGCTTGAATTTGAAGATCTGGTTGAGGCCGCCGGTCGTCTGATGCAGCGGGGGCAGGCCCGCCAGGCCTGGGCGTTACTGGCGCCGCGTGAGGGTGAGTTTGCCGGCGATATTGAATATGACTACCTGCTGGGGATTGCGGCCCTGGATACCGGCCGCCCGGCCCCGGCCAGCCTGGCCTTCGAGCGCATTCTCGTGCAACGACCCAATCATGCCGGCGCGCGCATGGGTCTGGCGCGGGCCTGGTTTGGTCTGGGCGATTATGAGCGTGCGCGGGCCGAATTCGAGACCTTGCGTGATATGGATCCGCCGCAACGTGCCCGCGTGGCCATTGCCCGCTACCTGGATATTATCGATGACCGCACCCTGCCGCCGGTACGCACACGCCTGACCGGGAATATGGCGGTGGGCGGGGGCTATGATTCCAACGTCAATCGCGCCACGGACCGCGAAACCATTGCCATTCCCGCGCTTGGCGGTTTTGAGCTCTCGCTCTCCGAAGACAGCCAGGAAACCAGTGACAATTACGGGCATCTGGCCGGCGGTGTCCTGCTTGAGCATGCCCTGAGTGAGTCCGTTGCGATCTTTGGCGGGGTGGATGGCTCTGGTCGGGCGCATTTTGACGAGCGCCAATACGATACCTTGCGTGGTGATCTGCGTGCCGGCATCCGCCTGCGTACGGACCGGCATTACTACACACTGGGCCTGAGCGGCGGGCAACTGTGGGTGGATGGTTCCCGCAACCGGACTGCGACAGGCCTCAATGCCCAGTGGCGCTGGCTGGCGACCCGCAATGACCAGTTGGCCCTGTTCACCCGGGCCAACCGGTTCCGTCATCCTGATACCCTTGATGTTCAGGATGCCGATCAGGTGCTGCTGGGCGCCAGTTGGCTGCGCAATCTGGGCGCCGGTGGCCGTACCCGCATGTCGCTGACATTGCTGGGCGGCACGGAAGATGCGCGGGGCAATCGTGCTGATGGCGACAAGACACTTGTCGGTATGCGTGCAGGCCTTCAGCATTTGCTGCGGCAGGATCTTTTGATCGTCGGCAGCGGGGGTATACGGCAGGACAGTTATGACCAGCAAAATGCGATATTCCAGCGTGAGCGGGAAGACACTCCCGTTGACCTGTCGTTGCATCTGGACTGGCGACTGGATGGTGAATGGACCGTGCGCCCGGCACTCAGCTATCTCGACCATGATTCCAATATCCCGGTCAATGAGTTTGATCGCGTGGATCTTTCCCTGACCCTGCGACGTGATTTTCGCTAGCGTGGCCTGCCCGCCACGCCGGAGGAGAGCAATGATTTCCCCGATTTCCGGACGATTCCCTGACATGCGCTGTGTAATGAGCGGTCTGCTGCTACTGATGTTGCCGCTGGTGGCGTCAGCGCAAACGGTGGTGGGCACGGTGCAGTTTGTTCACGGTGAGGCCATGGCGCTGAGTGCCGGGGGGGAGGATCGTATCCTCACCCGTGGTGATGAAATCCGCGAGGGCGAGGTGCTGGTCACCGGGCCGGACGGGGCCATGCAGTTGCAGCTCAATGATGGTGGCCTGCTGGCGCTGCGGGCCAACACCGAGATGTCCATTGATGAGTATCAGTATGAGCAGGCCGAAGATGACCGCAGCCTGTTCTCGGTGGCGCGGGGCGTATTTCGCAAGATCAGCGGCGCTATTGGCCAGAACGAGCCGGCCAGT
>PWYF01000020.1 GCA_003567955.1 Thiotrichales bacterium | reverse complement strand
GCAGATGCAGATAAGCCCCCAGTAGCGGCAGCACCACCGCCAACACCAGCCCGGTCAGCAGCGCGGCCCGGAACAGCGGATCCCACAGCAGCTCAAGACTCATGCCGCCACCTCCACGATGCGGCTGCAATGACGGGCGAGAAAATCCGGCTCATGGCTGACCATGATCACGCCCCGATGCACGCCGCATTGACCCAGCAACTCCGACAACGCATCCATGCCGCGCTGGTCCAGATTATTGGTGGGCTCGTCCAGCAACACCAGATCCGCCTCGCCGCCCAGACAGGCCCAGGTCTGAAGGAACTGGAACTGGCCGCCGCTGAGGGCTGACAAGGGACGCTCCAGCAACGGCTGGATCAGGGCCGGCGGGGTCTGCTTGTGGGCGCCGGTAAGGCGCAGCAGCTCGCGCGCGCGCATGGGCACCTCCGCCGACAACTCCGGGCGCTGGCGATGGTGCGCCACACGCAGCCCCGGTGCCCGCCACAACTCGCCGCCGAACACCCGGCTGGTGCCGGTGATAACGCCGAGCAGGGTGGACTTGCCCACGCCATTGGGGCCTACCAGCCCCAGCACTTCACCGGCATGCAGGGTAAACGACACGGGGCCCGTAACGGGCCCCGTGTAACCGGCCACCAGTTGCCGGAATTCAAGTAACTTACCGTCGTGCATCAGGACTCCCCGGCCAGCGCACTCACCCACTGATCAATCAGCGCCAGATAGTCGCTCACATCGCCGTCCACGGCAACATGCAACGGCAAAACATAAGCGGGCCAGTCCAGTTCACCGGCCACAAAGGTCGCCGCCTCACCGGGATGAAACACGGCCCGGGTAATCACGCCCTCACGGCCGCGCAGGTCATCGACCAGCGAACGCAAATGTCGGGCGGTGGGCGGAATACCCGGCAGCGGTTCCAGCGTGCCATACATGGGCACTTCGAACAGATGCTCAAGATAGCGGGCATCGCCATGGAAATCGACAAAGCCGGGCGCATCCGCCAGCCGTTGCCGCCACTCGGGCATGCGCGCTTCAACCCGCGCCACAAAATCCTCGGCATTGGCACGATAGTATTCGGCATTGGCACTGTCCAGCCGACCCATGCGCTCGGCCAGCGCCAGCGCCACCTCGCCCATACGCAGCGGATCCAGATAGAAATGCGGATTGCCAGCGGGATGCACATCCCCCTGGCCACGGTCGGCCGCGACACCGACATCCAGCAGTTCAATCTTGCGCCCCGCCTCGAAATAACCCGGCGTGCCCTGGCGCACATTGCGATTATTGGCGCCTTCCAGCGCCGCCGGCAGCCAGCCGATTTCGAGCTCGGCACCCACCGAGACCACCAGATCAGCACGACGCAGGGCCGCCATCATGCTGGGGCGGGCCTCCAGATGGTGGGCATCGCGATCCGGCGGCGCCATCACCGTGACTTCCACGGCATCACCGCCCACCGCGCGGGCCAGCATGCCCATATTGCCGGTGGTCGCGGCCACCCGCAGGTCGGCGTGGGCCAGCACGGGCAACAACATCAATGCCAGCGCTGTAACAATTCTGGATTTCATGGCTCACCTCAATGTATTGCGATGAATTATTTTCTCAAGCAGGAAGGACGAGCCCGCGATCCATGCGGGCCCGGCTTCCGGGGAGAGAACCTAGAACGGATGCGCCCCGTGGGCGCCCAGGCTGAGCTGGTACTGCAGCATCACCTGGTTGAAGTCATGCCCGTGGTCATCGTCGTCGCTGTCGATATCGCCATGGGCGACCTGCAGCCGCAGCCGCGAGAACTCGGTGGGCAGGAAGGTCAGATTGGCGGTATAGCGATGCGAGGTGCCGGCATCCACCCGGTCCGCACCATCGTAGGCCCGGTTACGGAACCCGATGCCGTCATAGCGCAGCCCGGCCTTCCAGCGCGGCGCAATGCCGTAGACCGCTTGCACATACAGGCCATCCTGGCGGTGCGTCTGGTCCACATCATCAAGCACCTCGACATCATCCGAGCCGAATTCCTCCGGGATGCGATTGAAATAGCGCACATCGCGTTCACGGTAGAAATACTCGCCCTGCAGGGTCAGGTTGCCGTGTCCGTAGCTGCGCCCGGCGTCGTACTTGTAGACCACATCCAGCCCGGCAAACCAGGCATCGCCATCCCAGGTTTCCACCCGGGTGCTGCTGTGCTCCTCGATCTGCTGCCAGGCGCGGGAAACACCGCCGGACAGGCCGAACTGCATGGCATGGTCAAAGCCCATATTCGGCGCCCACTTGAGGAAGCCGGTGTACAGCCGCGGGCCACTCACATCATCAAATTCATGATCTACGCGTGAACGGAGCCGGCAAGGCGTGCCCGGATCCTGACCGGGGCAATATTGCACATCTCCATCATCAACAGCCGGCACGATAGTCACAAACTGGCTACGACCCGAGCCTTCATAACCGGCGATGCCCGATGTTTCGCCCTGGAGCAATTCCAGGCCCACGCGGGTGTAGGTGCGGGTAGGCGCTACCCAGGACAGTTGCACGCCGTTTTCCTGGATGCCGTGGTCGCCAAACAGCAGTTCGTTGACCAGCGGGCGGTCGACGAAGTCCCAGTCATGGGGATGCTGCTTGTTGATATAACCCACATCACTCAGGAAGCGCCCGAATTTCACCTGCCAGCCACCCGGCAGGGCTCGGGTCACACCATAGGCCTCTTCCAGTTCAACCGCGTCCGCGCCTTCAATCGCCACCACCGCTACGGCGTCAAAGTAGGGATCCACCGTGGCGGAAAAGGTGATCTCGGTTTCGCGCAGGTTGAAGCCTTCCTGCAGGCCATGGCCATGACCGTGGCCATGCGAATGCCCGCCACCAAAGCCGGGGGCTTCATCAATGATCTCCTGGGCCTCGCCATGTTCGCTATCGGCATAGAAGACGCCATCCAGAATCACCGACACCATGGGGTTGAAAGCATTGGGAGAACTGGCGGCGCCCGCCTGCATGCCCTGGCGAGCCGGCAGGGAGACCGGATCCAGCGGATCGCGCACGCCACCACGCAGTGACTGCTGTTGCTGCTGCGTCTGCGCGGCATCCGCCTCCACCGCCTGTTCAGCGGCGTCCTGTTCCTCTTCCGCCAGCACCAGCGTCGGCGCTGACAGCATCAGGGCGGCCAGCAACGCCGCCGGGTAACTCGTATTAATTCTCATTGCTTGATCTCCACTCCGATTTGCGAACTACAAGGATCAGAATCTTCGCTGCCTGCAACACAATCAGGACAACTCAGACAAAAAGTACGATTCAGCCAGTGTCCCCACACCAGCATCGCGCCACCGGCAACCGTCAGGCCTTCTTCCCACCAGCCGCCGAGAGCGTCTCCACCGCCAAAGGCGGCAAACAGGACCAGCGCCAGACCGGCCGCCATCCAGCCGAACACAGCCCGCCGGCCATGACGGCGCACGCCCGGCACCGCCGCCAGCACCGCCACCGGCACAATCGCCGCCGCCAGTATCCGGTGCACCAGTTCGGTATCCAGCGCCGCCACACCAAGCACCGGCAGAGTCAGCACTGCCGCCGGCACCAGCAGACAATGCAGCACGCAGGCGGCGGAAACCCCGGCGCCCAGGTAGTCCCATGTCACGCTGTATTTCACCATTGGCACTTTCGTTACGTTGCTTCGAGCTTGCGTCAGGGTCGTTACGTTATAATATAACAATGCTGGCTTGCAAGCCCTCCAGACCCGCCCCCGTTACCTCACAGGCGGAATCACGTATGATGCCTCTCTCCGGATTCCGTCAGCGCAAGCGATATGAGTACAGCACTACCCTGCTTCAAGGCCTATGACATCCGCGGCAAGGTGCCCGATGAACTGGACCCTGACCTGGCCCGGCGCATCGGCCTGGCCTGGGCCGCCGTGGTCCGTCCCGAAGGCCCGGTGGCCATCGGGCGTGATAACCGTTTGACCAGCCCGGAGATGGCCGAGGCGCTGGCCGCCGGCCTCAATGCCGGCGGTGCCGACACCCTGGATATCGGCCAGTGCGGCACCGAGGTGGTCTATCACGCCGCGGCCCGCGCTGGCATGGGCGGCGGCATCATGGTCACTGCCAGCCATAACCCGGTGGACTACAACGGCATGAAGATGGTGCGTGCCGGGGCGGTCCCGATCAGCGGTGACAGCGGACTGCGCGATATCGAGGCGCTGGTGGCCGGCAACGAACGGGCCCCGGCTGGCCAGCCGGGTCGGCATGACACGCTGGATGTGATGCCCGGCTACGTCGATCACATCCTGTCACTGGTCAACATCAAGGCCCTCAAGCCCCTGAGACTGGTGGTCAATGCCGGTAACGGCGCGGCCGGGCCGGTGCTGGACGCACTCGCGGAACACCTGCCGCTTGAGTTCGTGCGCATCCATCACACGCCCGATGGTCATTTCCCCAATGGCGTCCCCAACCCGCTGTTACCAGAAAATCGCGAGGTCACCGCCCGCGCGGTGCGCGACAGTGGCGCCGATATGGGCATTGCCTGGGACGGTGACTTCGACCGTTGTTTTTTCTTTGATGAACAGGGTCGGTTTATCGAGGGCTATTATCTTGTCGGCCTGCTGGCCGAACGCATGCTGGAAAAAAATCCGGGCGAGCGCATCATCCACGACCCGCGCCTGACCTGGAATACCATCGACATGGTCGGGCGCGCCGGCGGCACGCCGGTGATGTGCAAAACCGGCCATGCCTTTATCAAGGAACGTATGCGCAAGGAGAACGCCCTCTACGGTGGCGAGATGTCGGCTCATCATTATTTTCGCGATTTTGCCTATTGCGACAGCGGCATGCTGCCGTGGCTGATTGTGGCCGAGCAGCTTTCTGTGACCGGCCAACCCCTCTCCACCCTGGTGGATGAGCGCATGGCGGCTTTCCCCTGCAGCGGCGAGATCAACTTCCGTGTCAGCGACCCGGGCCAGGTCATTGAGGCGGCGCTGGAACGCTGGGGCGATGAGGCCCGGGCAGTTGACCACACCGACGGCGTCAGTATTGAATTGGCTGAGTGGCGCTTTAACCTGCGCGCCTCCAACACAGAACCGGTGTTGCGGCTTAACCTGGAAACCCGTGCCGATCCCGCGTTGCTGGAAAGCAAAACCGCCGAACTGCGGGATTTTATAGACAAAAACCAATAGAATCGGGCTATGGCGTATCAATAGCGCACCTTAGAAGAGCAATCGATGAGCAACAGCACAGACAACAGCCCGGCCTGTCATGCCGTGATTCTTGCCGGCGGCAGCGGCACCCGCCTGTGGCCCCTGTCGCGGCTGCAGCTGCCCAAGCAGTTCCTCACCCTCAATGGCGGGGAATCCATGCTGGACGCTACCGTGGGACGACTCAGCCCGGTTGTGAACCCTGAGCATGCGCTCATTATCACCAATGAAGTCCACGCCGGGGGCGAGGCCTACCAGGCGCTCAAGGACTACCGCACAATCTGCGAGCCGGTCGGGCGCAATACAGCGCCTGCCATCGCCCTGGCGGCGGCCTGGTTGCAACAGGAAACCGGTGACGATCCGATCATGGCGGTGCTGCCGGCCGATCACGCCATTCGCGACACCGCCGCATTCCAGCAAGCGTTGCGGACTGCCATCGCAGCCGCCAGCGACAACCGGCTGGTGACTTTCGGCATCACCCCCACGCGACCCGAAACCGGTTTTGGTTATATCCGCGCAGGCGAAGGTGAAGACACCCTGCCGGTGGAGCGCTTTACCGAAAAGCCGGACCAGGCCACGGCCGAATCCTTCCTGAGTGAGGGCAACCATTACTGGAACTCGGGCATGTTCGTGTGGCGCGCTTCGGTGATTCTGGACGAAATACGCCAGCACCTGCCTGAAGTCCACGAGGTGCTTGAACGCATTCGCGGAGACTGGGCCGGCGAGGATGATCTGCAGGCCGCCGTCAATCGTCATTTTGCCGACATGCCGGATATCTCCATCGACTACGGCGTGCTGGAGAAATCCGGCCGCGTGGTGCTGGTCCCGTGCGACATGGGCTGGTCGGATGTGGGTAGCTGGGATGCCGTGCATGAAATCTCCGACCATGACGAGCACCACAACGCCGTGCAGGGCAACGCCCTGGCCATTGACTGCCATAACAGCCTGATTCACGCCAACAACCGGCTGGTAGCGGCGGTTGGCATGCACGATGTGTGCGTGGTGGAAACCCCGGATGCGGTGCTGGTGACCCCGCGCGGCCAGACCCAGCGGGTACGCGAGGTGGTCAGCGCGCTGCGCGACCAGGACGCCCAGGAGCACCGCCTGCATCTGACCGTCAAGCGCCCCTGGGGCAGCTACACGGTGCTGGAAGACCAGCCCAGCTTCAAGATGAAACGCATTACCGTCGACCCCGGCTGCGCGCTCAGCCTGCAACGCCACCAGCACCGCTCCGAACACTGGGTGGTGGTAGACGGCACGGCCACGGTGACCTGCGACGATGAAGTCTTCACCATTACCCGCAACCAGAGCACCTATATCCCCATTGGCGCCAAACACCGGCTGGAAAATCGCGGCCAGATTGCCCTGCAACTAATCGAGGTGCAGGTGGGGGATTATCTGGGTGAAGACGACATCGAGCGCTTCGAGGACATCTACGGGCGGGCATAAGAACCCCGACGGGCCTGCTATGCTCAAACGAAGGTGGGAAAGTGGGAAAGTTTCAGGTCTTGGGAGGTCTTAAGACCTAAAACCTGAGACCTAAAACCCAAAACCGTACTAACATCCCGGGAGGCTGCCTGCGTGCAATTGCCCCTGCCCCGACCACCACAAGACCTCTGCCTGCTGCGCCTGTCGGCCATCGGTGATGTCACCCATGCGGTGGTGCTGGTGCGCACCATCCAGCGTCAGTGGCCAGAGACTCGCATCACCTGGGTGATCGGCAAGCTGGAAGCGCAACTGGTCGGCGATATTCCGGGCGTGGAATTCGTGGTTTTCGACAAGGGTCGGGGCCTTCGGGGGTTTTGGGATTTGCGCCGGGCCATGCGCGGTCGGCGCTTTGATGTGTTGCTGCACATGCAGGTGGCATTGCGGGCCAACCTGGCGTCCGCCCTGATTCCGGCGACCATCCGGCTGGGTTATGACCGCACCCGATCGCGGGACATGCACGGCGCCTTTATCACCCACCGCATCCCGTCCATCCATGGCCAGCATGTACTGGACCTGTTTCGCACCTTTGGCCAGGCTCTGGGACTGCAAGCGGAGCCGCCCTGCTGGGATATCCCCGTCAGCGAGGAAGACCAGCGCTTTGCCCGCCAGTGGATCCCGGACAATACGCCCACGCTGCTGATCAGCCCCTGCTCCAGCCACCGCCTGCGCAACTGGCGCCCGGAAAACTACGCCATCGTGGCCGACCATGCGATTCGCCGGCACGGGCTGCGGGTCATTCTTTGCGGGGGGCCGGGCAATATAGAGCGCGAATACGGTGATGCCATCCTCCAGCACATGCTGGCAACACCGGAAGACCTGATTGGCCGCGATACCCTCAAACGCATGCTGGCCTTGCTCCAGCGCGCCAGCGTCCTGATTGCGCCGGATTCCGGACCCATGCACATGGCCGCCGCCACGGGCACACCGGTCATCGGCCTGCATGCGGCCAGCAACCCCCGCCGCTCCGGCCCGTATCACAGCCTGCGCTGGTGCGTGGACAAATACGACCAGGCCGCGCGCGTACACAAGGGGTGTCCGGCGGCGGAACTGCGCTGGGGCACCAAACTGGAATATCCGGGCGTGATGGATCTGATCCGGCCCGAGGAAGTCTGCGATCGCCTGGATGAATTCATGCGTGAACAGGCCCGGGGGAAGCCTCAGCGCGGGACGCCCTGACCAGAGTTTCCCTAACCGCCGGTCTGACCCTGGCTATAGTCCGTGTAGGACTTCTCTTCCATGATCTCCGAACCCAGCAACGTGTTGATCTCGCGCTTGACAGCGGCACGCTCGTCATTGGTCAGATACACCGAACGCGCCAGCGCAATGAATTGCTCACCGAAATCACCCCGGGCCTCAAGCTCGCGGATATCATCCTCAATCTGCCAGAGCTTTTCGTTAATCTCACCCAGCCGCCGACGGGCATCACTGATGTCCGTAGCCGATTCAGGCGCATCGACCCAGACCTGGTCAAGCAGCGCCAGCTCATGGCGCACGTTGCGCAGCTTGGCCTCATCCTCGATGCGCCGTGACTTGATCTCAAGAATGGTAATCTTGTCAATCAACTCGCCCGGCGCTACCGGAATCATGATCTGGCTCATGCCTTGACTTGCTCCCCTGCTTTAGAAAACAAAAACACCGGGGCACAATACCACCGGTGTCGACAGCGAATAACCCCGGATCAGTTAATCGAACCCCGCCGGATAAAACGATCACCCGCCTCAACTACAGAGGGCGGAAGTGCCACCTGCTCGGTGGTGCTCGCGGGATTGAACTCGGGCAGATACTCCTTGAGCAACTGCAGCACGCGTTCTTCGCGACCCCGGTCACAGGCCTCGAACAGGGCCTGCAGACAACGCTCCAGCCAGGCGCCATCCACCGACTGCCCCATGGCCAGACGAATATTGGGGTTGCGGGTGCGCTGCATGACCTCATGCTCGTGGAAAAGCTCTTCATAAAGCTTCTCCCCGGGGCGCAGACCGGTGAACACGATATCCACATCCTTGCCGGACAGGCTGATCATCTGCCGGGCCAGGTCCACAATACGCACCGGCTCGCCCATATCCAGCACGAATATCTCGCCGCCCCGGCCCATCATGCCCGCCTGCATAATGAGCTGACAGGCCTCGGGAATATTCATGAAA
Source organism: Thiotrichales bacterium (assembly GCA_003567955.1). Classification (GTDB taxonomy): domain Bacteria; phylum Pseudomonadota; class Gammaproteobacteria; order UBA5335; family SLRW01; genus SLRW01. The sequence continues at coordinate 19,867 of PWYF01000020.1, read as the reverse complement.
TAACGGGTCATTTCGGGGTCGGTCACCGTCACGGGACCGCCGGATTCAATCTGGTCACGAAAACGGGGCAGGACACTGCCATCAGACTCCAGCACATTGCCAAAGCGCACCGTAATAAAGCGGGTGCGTGAATCATTGCAAAGCTGGCAATACAGTTCGGCCAGACGCTTGCTCGCGCCCATCACGCTGGCCGGGTTAACCGCCTTGTCGGTGGACACCAGCACAAAACGTTCCACTCCGTAGGCCATGGCGGCACGCGCGACCGTCATGGTGCCGCGCACATTATTATGTACCGCTTCCAGCACATGCTCCTCAAGCATGGGCACGTGCTTGTAGGCGGCGGCGTGGAAGATCACGTCCGGGCGCTCGGATGACATCAGCCGGTCCATGCAGGCCTTGTCATTGATATCGACCAGCGCAGGTCGCAGCGACATTTCAGGGAAATGGTCACGCAGCTCCTGCTGAATGCGATAAAGATTGAATTCACTGCGCTCTACAATAATCAGTGAAGCCGGATCCAGACGCGCCACCTGCCGACACAATTCAGCACCAATTGACCCGCCACCCCCGGTGACCATGACCCGGCGCCCCTGCAACCAGTAGGCAATCTCGCCCCAGTCGAGCTCCACCTGGGAGCGACCGACGATATCCTCAATCGAGACCTGGCGCAGTTCATCAATGGCCACCCGACCGGCCATCACATCGGCCATGGCCGGCAAGGTACGCACCGGCAGCCCGGTTTCAGAGGCCTTTTCATAGATACGGCGCATCAACTCGGCCGGAGCCGAGGGTATGGCGATAATGATCAGATCGGCACGGCTTTGTCGTGCCAGCCTGGGGATATCCTCAATACTCCCGCGAACCGGCACCCCGTGAACCTCGCGACCAATATTCAGCGGATTGTCATCCACAAAAGCCACCGGCGAATAAAGGTGGCGGCTGTCGCGAATCAAATCCCGCGCCAGCTGGTCGCCGGCGCGGCCAGCGCCGACCATCAAGGCACGCTCGCCCGGCACCGGGTTGCCACCATGGTCCTTCCACCAGCGATAGACAAAACGTGGCCCACCCAGCGCCAGCACCAGCAAAACGGGGTAGAGCACAAACGCCGAACGCGGCACCGCCGGCAACCAGCCCAGCATCATCAGCACCAGTGCCGAGGTGGCGGTAGCTGCAGTGGCCGCCTGCACAATCCGGACCAGATCCGGCATGGAGGCAAAACGCCACAAGCCCCGGTAGAGGCCGAAATAACGGAAAAACAGCGCCTGCACCAAAAACACCACCGGCAGGGCCTGCAGACAGGCGATGAGATTGGGTTCGGGAATGGCGCCCAGATTAAAACGCAGCCACAGGGCGCCCATCCAGGCCACGGGAATCATGACCAGATCATGGGCCAGCACCAGCCCGCGGCGCCGGAATCTGAGCAACAGCCTGTAAAGCATTGAGACCCGTCCCTCACCAAAACCTGCCTGCAACAAGCCAGGCAGACCCGCCGGTCACAGCCACCTGTGCCGGTCATCTAATAATATTTATACGGACAATCATGCCACCGTCCAGGCTGTATCGTACAGCCCGGGTGCCCTGTTATCCGTCTAATGGCAGCTGTAAAAGGCCCGAGTGGCACCTCTCAGGGCGCGTCTTGTTGTTCGGCACTATCAACACGCCAGGCACAGAAAGCGAATACCAGTGCCCAGCCCACCAGCACCAGCCACTGCACCGCCACTGACGCCTGATAAATGAGTACCGCGCTGAGGGCACAACCGACCATCAACCCATAACTGATCAGCAATACCCGACGATGCGAACCCGTGACCCGTGTCGCACGCTGGTAATAGTGGCTGCGATGCGCTTGCCATACCGCCTCGCGCCGCCATAACCGCCGCAACAAGGTGGCAGTGGCATCCAGCACAAACGGCGCAAACGCCAGCAACCCGAGCCACAGGGGCGCGATTTCATCGGCTTGCAGCCACAGCACAAACACCGCCATAAGAAAACCCAGCGGCACCGAGCCGACATCCCCAAGGAAAATCCGTGCCGGCGGAAAATTGAACACAAGAAACCCGGCCCCCGCCGCGCTGACTGCCAGCGCCGCCAAGGCAAAGTCTGTATGGCCTGCGAGCACCCCCAGGGCGGCGAGCGCGGCAAACCCGATCACCGCCATGCCGGCCGCCAGCCCGTCCATGCCATCCATGAAGTTGAACAGGTTGATACACCAGCCAACCCCCAGCACGGTAAGCACCACACCCACGGACACAGGCAAGCCAACTGCCAGCCCGGGTAATACCAGCACGGTCAACCCCAGACCACCCAACACCACCAGCACACTGGCCACAAGATGACTGGCAAAACGCCAGCCGGGGGCCAGCCCATAGCGATCATCCAGCAAGGAAACCAGCGCCAGCAACCCCAGGCCCGCCACGATCCATCCGGCTTGCGGCAGTGCATGACCGGCCAGCGCCGCTACCAGCCAGCCAGCAACTATGCCGGCCATCACGCCCAGCCCCCCACCACGCGGGGTCGGCTTTAGGTGCAGGGAGCGCGCATTGGGCTGGTCTATCAGCCCCAGCAAGGGCGCCAGCCAAAGCATCAGGGCCACCCCCGCCAGCGACAGCGACAGACTCACAAGCAACACCACAATCCATTCAGCCATGGGCAGCCATCTCCATCAGCCCGGCGTCTGTCGAGCAGGGCTGCAGATCCCCGAAAGCCATGCGCGCAGCGGCGGCATCCACCACCAGGGAACCTGTGAGTTGCTCAAGCTGCGCTTCACGCCTGAGCAACCGGCCCGCCACCCGTAACCACGCCGGCGGCACACTCCAAAGACGTGCCGGACGGCCACAGCCGGCCGCAATCGCACGGATCATCTCCGGCGTGGAAAGCGTTTCGCGGTCAGCCACGCAAAACACCTCCCGGGGCAATGCCGGCGCCGTCAGGGCGGCCTCAATCAGGGCGGCAAGATGTGTCACCCCTATCAAACTGCGGGCATTATTTACCGCCGCCAGCGGCAATGGCCAGCCACGGCGTACCAGGCGCAGCAATCGGGCCAGATTACCCGGCGCACCCGGACCATACACCAGGGGGGGACGCAAGATGGCCAGCGACAGATTACCCCGCCCGGCCAGTTCACGCAGGGCAGTCTCGGCCCGCGCCTTGGATCGTGCATAGGGGGTATGCGGCTGCAGGGGGCTGTTTTCGTTGAAGCCGCGGGCATCACTTATGGGCCCGTGCACGCCGATAGTGCTGATAAAGACCAGACGGCGCACCTGGCCTGAACAGGCCCGTGCCAGCGTCAGAGTCGCGTCGTGATTGATCGCCATAAAGCCCGCCTCGTCGGCTGCCTCCGGCCCACTCACATGGGCCCGGGCCGCCAGATGTGCCACCGCATCCACACCCTTCAACGCAGGCCGCCAGTCGGTATCGGCATTAAACGGTCCCACCACCACGGTTTCCGTGATCACATCCGGCGTGGCCAGCGGCACGCTCAAAGCCCGGCGCACTTCATGACCGGCTGCATGCAGATGCCGCACCAAAGCCTGCCCCGCAAACCCGCCCGCGCCTGTGACCAGCACCCTCATCGGGGTCTATTCCTCCGCTGCGCCGGATGCCTGATGCCCTGCCCCGCGACGTGCTGCTATGGCCTCCCGGTAGATGTCATAACAGGCGGCAGCAAAAGCCTGATTGCTATAGCGCTCACGCACCCGTCGGGCACCGGCATCACCCAGTCTTTGCGCCAGCGCCCCATCTTCACAGAGCCGGCGCATGGCCTGCCCCAACGCCCCGGCATCCGATGCAGGCACGGTCAGCCCCTCCTGCTCATGCCGGGCCACCCTGGATACCGCAGGGTGAATATCGGTATTGATCACTGCCCGCCCGGTCGCCATGGCTTCCAGCTGTACCAGCCCGAAGGTTTCGCTCGACGAGATCGACGGCAGCACCACCCCGCGCGAGGCGGCAAACCAGGCCCGAACCTCGGCACGCGGTAACGCGCCCGTCAACCAGATGCGTTCACCCAACCCTTCGCGTTGCACCCGTCGCTCCAGCCGTTTGCGCATCGGGCCATCGCCGATAATGGCCACGCAGACCCCCGGCGTGTGCGCCACCGCATCAATCAGCACATCGAGCCCCTTGTAATAGACCAGTCGGCCCAGAAAAGCCACGAAAGGTGGATGTGATTGGCGAATACCCTCGGCACTGGCCTGCTCAGCCGCATCCGGAACCCATTGCGATGCATCCACCCCGAAGGGCACCACTTCGCACTTGTGAGCCCAGTCCGCCAGAGAAGGCGAGTGATGCTGCAATTCACGGGAAGACACGATAATGCGATCAGCGCGGCGCAGGGTGCCCTGGATCAGCGGCCGCAGGGCTCGCCCCAACATCCGCTGACGCACAATCTCGCTGTGCCAGTGCACAACAAGGGCGGTGGTTTCAGGCAAGCCCATCAGGCGACCCATATCGCCCAGCGGGAAAGGATGATGCAGAACCACGCACTGCGCCTGGCGTGCCAGCCGGCGCATGGCCAGCGGCAACCCCGGACTCACGGGCAACGAACGGATATACACGGGGGCAAAACACTGCACATGGCGAATACCCTGACGCCCGGGCACCGGCGGCAGACCGTAACGGCGGGTGGAAAGACTGGTCACCTCGAAATCGGGTGGCCGGCCCTGAAACAACTCCTCCATGACCCGTGCCACGCCACCGATGGCGGGCTCGATTTCCTTGTAGACCTGAATGATGGATGTGCCCGAATTCATCGCTGTCTCTTGGGAAACGCCGGCGTCACAGGCATTGCCTGTAGACCGCCAGCAAGGCCCGCGCATGCGCTGTCCAGCTCATGTGTGCGGCAATCGCGGGGCCATCCTCGCACATGCGCTGGCGGCGCGCCTCATCCTGGAGCAGGGTTGCAAGCCCCTGTTGCAAGTCCGCCTCACTGTGCGGATCAATCAGAATAGCCGAAGAAGGCGCAAATTCCGCCATGGCCGTGCCACTGGATGTCAGCACCGGCACGCCACAGGCCATGGCCTCGAGCACAGGCAAACCGAAACCCTCGTAGAGCGAAGGGTAAGCCAGCCCCCGGGCACAGGCCACCAGCGCGGGCAAGGACTCATCCGTCACATAACCTGGCGCCTGCACATACGGCGTACGCGACAGCATCGTCTGTATCTCGTCATCCAGCCAACCACGCATGCCGGCCAGCACCAGCGGATAACTCGCCCGCAGCGCCTCGGGCAGGGCGGCGTGGGCCCGCATCAGTCGCACCAGATTCTTGCGTGGCTCCAGCGTACCCACATGCAGAAGATAGCCCCCTGGCGCCAGTCCCAGCCGTCTGACAACCTCGCGTTCGGCTTCACCGGCCGGAACAAAACGCGCATCCACGCCGTTATGAATGGCATGCACCCGCTCCGGCGCAATCTCAAAGCGGGCCAGCACCTCCTCCCTGACCAATCGCGAGACCGTCACGACCTGGCTGGCTGAAGCCACGGCACGCTCAAGCTGACGTCCCACGTGCGCCACGCGCTCATGCGGATGCCACTGCGGAAAGCGCAGGGTGGACAAATCGTGCAGGGTAATCACGGTGGGGCCGTCATGGGGGACCGGCACCAGATTAGGTTCGTGATAGACCATGGCCCCGCAGGCCTGCCAACCCTGCTGGAAACGCCGGGCCTCCACCGCCCGCACCAGTGGCCGGGCAAAAGGCAGCATACGCGCGGTCACATGCCGGGCCTGAGCGATCAGCGGCCGCCAGCGCCCGCCCGGCAACCTGGCTTGCACCTGCTTTGCATCCACCGACGTCGCGGCCGGTTGCCAGCGGCGCCAGTAGGGGCCATAAAAAACGTGAACCTCCACCTCCGGCTCACGCGCCAGTGCATCAATGACCTGGTGGGTATAACGCCCGATCCCGGTCAGCGGACCGAGCAAACTGCGGCCATTCACCGCCACCACCAGCTTCATGCCCTGAGCCCTCCGGTCTTTGCGTCAGCCGGATCGCGCTTGCGATTGACAATCAGCGCGTGCCCCAGGTGCAGCAAATTGGCCATGGTCCAGTACAGCACCAGACCCGAAGGGAAGGGGTAGAACAACAGGAAAAAGGCCAGCGTGATCAGCACCGGCATCAGATAACGCCGGAGGCCCTGCCTGTCCGCGCTTTCGGGGCCCGGTGCCAGATGAATACTTAGCATGGTGGTCCCCGCCATTAACACGGGAAGCAAATTGAAGTGTGTGCCGAAAAAGGGCAAATCCACGCCCCAGGAGAACAGGCGGTCGGGCTCGGCAAGCGAGGCCATCCACAGAAAAGACGCATCCCGCAATTCAAACACCTGCCCCAGCAAATGAAACAGGGCCACGAAGACGGGGATCTGGATCAATACAATCAGCAAGGGTTTAAGCCCGGCCAGGGGGCTGACACCGTGTTTCTCAAAGAGCTGCAAAATGCGTTCGCTTTGTTCGCCCCCCTTGTAATGACGGCGAATTTCATCCATTTCCGGGCGCATGAGTTCCTGGGTGCGGGCAAAGCGCTGCTGGGCACGCATGGCGTTTCGCGCGACGGGATGCACCAGTATTCGCACTACAATAGCCAGCAGGATAATCGCCAGCCCCCAGCTCGGAATCACACTGTGAATCATACCCAGTACAAACATGATCCCCAGCGCCAGCCAGCGCATCCAGTTCCACAAGCCCGGGAACAACATGTCGGTCAGGTCCGGGCTGGCGGCGGCCAGCGCCGCATGTGACTTGGGGCCACCGAATACGCGCCAGCTCAAGGTCTGGGACTGCCCTTGCGCAAGCGTCCCGAAAGGCAATTGCACCCTCATCCGGGTGGTGAAATCAGCGGGCAATTGAGCCTGCGCTTGTGAATCAATCTGTAAATACGGCACGGCCACACCCTCGGCAGGCGCCACCATCAGGGCAAAGTAGCGGCTGTGCAGACCGGCCCAGTCCAGACCATCGACCGGCTCATGTGTCAGCCTGGTCTGCGTGTCCTGCAAACGCTCCCGACTCACCCCACCGGCCTCACTGAAAATAGCCTCGGTAAAAGAATACATGCCTGCGGCAATACCGAAGCCCTCCACCGGCATTTCACCCAATCCCGGCCCCAGCGTAAGCCATAAATTGATGTCTTCGGCGGCCAAAACAGCCTCGCCAATGACCTCAAGCTCAAGCTCCAGACTGGCGCGCCAGTTATTCTCACCCACACGCCACTGCTTATGAAGCACAAAGGGCGCACCCGATGGCGCCAGACGCAGGCTGATCAGCACTTCATCATGGGCGCTGACTTCCCAGCCGTTGCCTGCCTGACGCCATTGCGCCAGGCTCTGGCCGGCAATTTCGCCATCCACCATCAACTGGCGGCGGGCCGGCAGGGCCAGATCCCGCTCAAGCGCTCCATGCGCATTGATCCCGGGCAAAAGCCAACGACTGACGGCCCCGCCAGGAGTATCGAAATGCAGCACCAGGCTGTCATCGGAAATACGCTTATCGACCCCGAGAACCACTGACGGCCAGATACCGGCGACGACCAGTGTCAAAACAAGGGCAAGCAAGAGACAGGCACGGGAGCTATGCAGCGAAAGGGCAGACGGGTTTCGCAAAAAAGGGTGTCCTGTGTTTACAGCCGGAAAGCGCGGCTCAATCCCTGCTATCTTGCTCTTGGGTTGCGGCTTGTTCACTGCGCTGTTGTTCCTGCCCCGGCGCTTCAAGCTTTTTGCGTAAACCGAGCAGGCGCAGCAGTCGATGCCAGTAGAGCTTCAACGCCACAGCCAGCGCCGCAAGCGCACCCAGAACCCCTTGCAGAAGGGCGCTGCCGGTGCCGGGATCCAGATAAGCATGCGCAGTGCCCACACCCAACAAAAGCAATACACCTACCCGGGCGCCAAACCAGAACAGCCTCATTTGTCTTAACTCCTCAACCCGGATTCCACAAGGCAATTGATGTTAACGCTCTGCCAGTACTCTGTCGAACATGCTGGCCCGCTAACGGAATATTCCGGACCCGATTGCAGGGGAATCCCCGGCCCGGCGGGTCGGCAAACAGGTCTGGCGGCGAGCTCTCTCAACCCGATCAAGAAAGGTGGTACGATCTTCCGTCGCAACAATCCGACTTGATTGAACAATGGCAATAACCGGCAAACTTCCTGCTTGCCAATCAATTATGAGACCGGCGTGATCAAACAGGAAACGAACAGCTATCGTCTGGCCAACCGGATTTACCTGTGCTTCGGCCTTGTCATTGTCGCCGCAATAGCCGCAATCATTGCGGTTAACGTGCTGGTTACATTGCAGCTGTATGCGTTCTGGAGAGCGGATGCCTGGTACCTTTACGAGGCTTACCTGGACACCGGGATGCCGGAGTTCATGTTTCATCGATCTCTCGGGCACCCCATGGTGTTCCACAAACTGCTGACGGCAAGTGACTGGTCGCTGTTTGACCAGACCGGCAAACTGGTCACCCTCGCCAATATCCTGTTTAACGCGATGACCGCCGGCATTCTCTGGCTGGCGCTGTGGCAATCGCGCCGGGGGGCGACGCCTGTGCTGCCATCTGTACTCAGCGGGGTATTACTGACCGGCAGCATCTTCTGGATGACGCGCGCGCTGGAGTTCACCTACCCCAGCCAGATTGGAACCACACTGGTCATCGCTGGCACCGCCATGGCCGCTTATTGCCTCTACCGTCATTTGCTGATCCAGCCTGCCGGGGACGCCGGCTGGCCCCGTGATCACTGGTGGTGGCTGATGATTGCATCGTGCCTGTTCGCCAGCTTCACTTTTGGCAACGGTATTGCAAGCTGGGCCGGGATATTCATGGCCCTGGTGGCGCTGCGTGTCATGCCCGGGCGAATTTTGCTGCTCTGTGGCATCGCTGTCGGCACTGTCATCGCCATCCAGCTCATGCCTTCGCATGAGGAAGGCAGCATGATCAAGTACCTGCTTGAACACCTGCCAAACCTGCGTCAGGCCACAGAATATCTTCTCATTTTCAATGGCCTGGCTTTCAATTTCGCCCTCTTCACGCCCGACAACACACGCACGGGCTACCCCCTGTTCTCCGGCATTGTTGGCCTGATCGGCATCGTTATCCTGACGGGCTATACCTGGTGGACTTTCAGCCGCAAGGACAGACCCGGGGCCGTCATCGCCATACCGCTGGCGCTGGGCTGGTTTGCGCTTGCCGCCGGGGTATTTATCACCATCGGACGAGCCGGCATGGAAGGCGGCTGGGGCAACCCCGTTCAGCATCGTTATCCCGGCTGGTCGGTGGCCCTGTGGGCCGCCCTGCTATGGCTTGCGCTTTATCACCTGCAACCTCGCCTGCACGCTCATACAGCGGCCCGCATCGGCCTGATCGGCCTGGCTGTCCCGTGCCTGATACTGTTTGCCTCGGCCAGCTATCACGGTATTTCGTATATTCTCGATTACCACCGGGCATACCAGCCGGCGGAACTTGCTGCCGTTGTAGCCCCCGAGACACGTATCGAAGACTTGCGCAGCTTCCGGCTTCGGCTTCACCTCAGAGCCCCCATTGTCGAGCACGCATTACCCGAGATGAAAACCCGGGAACATGGCTTGTTCCGAAAGAACTGGACTCGCCAGCTTGGGGATGCGCTGGCTGAGCATTACGCAATTGAGGAGCAAACGACCTGCACCGGTGTCTGGCGGGAGTTGCACGCACAACGCCTGGATGACACCCGGGTCTACGAAGGCTGGGCGACTGGCCCCAAAGGCAGTTTTGACACCCTGATCATGGTTGTTGACGGCAAGATTGCCGGCGGCGGCAAACCCGTCTGGCTGGGCGACGTCAGCGCGCTGGGCCAAAACAGCCAGGTCTCGGTTGCCTCACCGCGCCGATATTTTCTGGGTATGCTCTTCGGGCATACCCCCGGGTGGCTGGGCATGGCCCGGGTTGCGCAACTCGAATCCGGGGAGGAAACCGAAATCGAGGTTTACGGGCTGCTCAACAACAACACTGTGTGCCGAATCGGACCCGGGCCGGGAGCATAGTCACCGGTCTGCGGAGAACCCTTCCCGAATCAGACCCGGAACCCGGTCGGTGTTGAATAACGAATTCACCGTCATGGCGCATTCATAAGTACATTTGCATTTCTCATCCCGGATGCGCTGGCGCACCTGGCTGGCGTGCCGACTCCGGACGATGCGCCTGAAGTCGCCGGATTCCCCTTCGGCGAGTACATTACCCAACTCATCAGTGAGCATTTCGCATGGCCCCACGCGGCCATCTTCCCAGATGGTATAAATCAGGGTGCCTCCGGTACACGGGGTGACAAACTCATCATGACGCGCCACGCGGTAGATCAGGTCTTTCTGCACTGCCTCCTTGGCACGCACAACACGCCCGCCGAAATACGACAGGCGCTGCAAATGCCCCTGGCGTATATGCCACTGATAACGCCCGACGGCACTGCGCCACACATCGACCAGAGCCGCTTCGGGCAGGGGGTCATCCACCGTATCGCCACGAATCAGGTTGATACTGATCTGGTTGGGTCTGAAGGTCTCCACCAGCGTGTCGATAAAATGCGGATAAGCCTGCTGGTTATCCGGCGTCACTACCGTGATGATGCCAAGTGACAACCGGGGATACAGCGACTGCAGTTCCCGCAAGCGTTCAAACGTTTGGCACAATCGCCGCCATGACCCGCCGCCGCGAATCGCATCGTGGATCTGCTCCGGGCCATCGACGGAAATCTGCAACGTGATGGGACCAGAAGCCGGATTCTGGAGAATCTCCAGTGTTTTCAGGAAGGTCCGCTCGGTATACCAGCCGTTGGTCGGCACTGTGAACATCATCGGACGGCAATTACGGGTGACGATCTCGTGCACCTCGGGCAAATCATCCCGCAAGAAAGGCTCCCCGCCGCCGAGGCCATACCAGAGCATGGGGCCCATTTCACGGGTGGTTTTCTCCAGTTGCGCCAGCGATTGTTCACCGCGCTCCGGCGCATCCAGCGTGTCCTTGTAAAAACAGTGACCGCAGCGCAGATTACAGCGCGCGGTCATGAAATGAATCACTGCCACCGGCATGCCGTTGCGACGCAACACCCGCCAGCCCAGCCGCAGCATATGGCCAAGCTGGCCAAAACCACGACGCGTGCGCCTGGCCTGCACCGTCAACCAGGCCAGTCCCGCGCCCGCCGTGATCACAAACCCCATGAAGGGCCACATAGTCAGGGCGGCGAGGATTTCCCTGAAGTCGAAATACCGGAACACCCGGTGACACATGGCCACTGGCTGAAGAAAATTCAGCACCACGCCGGTGAGCGCCAGCCACAATGGAATCACCTGGCCCAGCGCCAGACCCGCGAGTACCAGTGGCATCATAAAGGCCATCACCAGTGACACACGATAGTCCAGCCCCAGCTGGTTATTCACCCGCCCGAAAATAGCCGGGTGATCGAGCATGGTCTGCATGGCCAGCCAGCTCTTGTCGAAGTGATCGGAGAGCAGGCGCCCGGCCGAGAATATCTTGGTATGTTCGGCTTCGAATTCCGGGTAAACATTGACTGCCACGCCGGCATTGATCGCGCGGATACAGATTTCCTTGTCTTCGTGCATGCGCAGCCAGGGGTTGAAATACCCCATCCGCTTGCCCAGCCGGCGGGGCAGCAAAAGGTGAGAAGACTGCCCGTAGCGGTAGGGGTTGGTATAGAACTCCTCGCCAAAGCGGTGGCGCTGGATTTTGACCAGCATCCGGGTGATGGCGTTATCCCCCCGGGCCCGGGGCGTATACAGCCCGAAGGCCATATCTTCGCCGCCACCGGCCATGTGCTCACGTACAAATGCACGAGCAGATGCGGTCAGCACCACATCGGCATCCACGAACAGCACATAGTCACCGCGCGCCGCGCGCCAGCCAATATTCCTGGACGCACCCGGCCAGCTCCGCGTTTGCGGACGTATGACCCTGACTGCCGGATGTTCGGGAACAGCCGTCACGCCGGGGCCGGAGTCCACCACCAGAATCTCCTCCGGCTCCAGCGGCGCAACAGCCGCAATAACCCGCTCTGCCGGCCAGTAACCGTATACCGGAATGACCACGGAAAGCGTCATGAAATCGTACTGCCTGAAGGCGAGATGAACATTTGATTCAATCACGGGGTTGGCGGTATTGCAACAACCCGCCAGGGCGCCCCGACAGTGCGCCTTGAGTACAATTCAATTTCTCTGCTAGATTGAGCCGCCCGTCGCTGCCGGATGCTGTCCATGTACGACACAGGAGTCATTCCCGCCGCCGGAGCCGGCCTGCGTTTGCATCCCTACACCGGGAACACGGCCAAGCCCCTGCTGGAGATCGGCGGAAAATCGCTGTTGCAGCGCAATCTTGAAATTATGCGCGACCAGCTCGGCGTTCGCCGGGTTATTATTATAATTGGCCACCTCGGTGAACAGATTCAGTCGGCTTTTGGTGACGGCAGCGAACTGGGACTCCAGCTGGAATACGTTGAGTGCCTCAACGTCGAGGCCGGTCTCGCACGCGGTCTCTACCAGATCCGCGACCGTATCCATGGCCCCTTTCCCGTCATCCTCGGCGACGAGCTCTATCTCAACACCAATCATGAACGCTTCAGACATCCGCCGACTGAAGACTATGCCGCCCTGTGCGGCATCAAGATCACCGGCGACACCACCCTGATCAAACGCAATTATGCCGTGGAAATCGAGGGCAGTCGTATCACTGCCCTGACCGAAAAACCACGCATGGTCACCAATAACTTTCTGGGCTGCGGGTCCTATGTCTTTACCCCGCAAATCTTTGAATTCATCGAGCGCACACCTGCCTCGGAACGCAGCGGACGGGTTGAACTGACCGATACCCTTGATCTCATGGCGCGGGAAACCGGCGGGATACATGCGGTCACCCTCAGCGGGGGCTACAGCAACATCAACACGCCCACCGACTACCGGGGTGCGACTTATCTCTACCGCAAGACCCATTTCCACGAATACCGCACCAGCCTCGTCATCCCCGCCTACGAGGAAGCCGCCTCCATCGGCCATGTACTGGAAGAATTCTCCGGACTGGTGGATGAAATCGTGGTCGCCGACAATGAATCGGCTGATCGCACCGCCGAGATTGCCAGGGCCCATGGTGCCCAGGTTATTTCCCGCGGCTTTGCCGGTTATGGCGAGGCGCTCAAGGCCGCCATGGATGAAGCCCGGGGGGACATCCTGATTCTGGTCGAGGCAGACGCGTCCTTCTCCCCTGACGACCTGCCCAAAATCCTCGAATACCTCAAGGATGCCGACATGGTGATTGGCACCCGCACCACCCGGCAGATGATCGAACAGGGCGCCAACATGGATTTCTTTCTGCGCTGGGGCAACGTGCTCGCGGCCAAGGTGCTGCAACTGCTGTGGATCGGTCAGGAACCCCGTTTTACCGACCTGGGCTGCACCTATCGCGGCATCTGGAAAGATGCCTATGCCGGCATACGTGAACGACTGCATGAAACCGGCCCGGCCTTTTCGCCGGAAATGATGGTGGAAATGTTGCGCACCAACGGCAAGATCATCGAGATCCCGGTAACCTACCGCCCGCGCATTGGCGGCGTATCCAAACACTCGCGCGGCTTCACCGGCATCCTGCGGACAGGCTTGCAAATGCTGTGGCTGATTTTCCGCCGCCGCTTCGGGCTGCGCTGAAAACAGCACGCGGCTGCTGACCGGACACCCGTCAGAACAGACGGTCAATCGCGCGATCGCGCAGTTCAGGGTGCATGAAATGAAAGACTTCGCCTTCTTGCGCGCCCTGAGCCAGGGCTTGCGGCAAAGTTTGCAACCCGTGTGACGCTTCCAGCAACCGGCTTAATGCCAGCGCCCGCAGCAGCGGGTCAATAAAGGAAAAGATCGCACGATAACGGGTGTCATAATCCAGCCCGGTCGGCGATGGCAACTCAAATTGCGGCGGATCAAACTCCCCTCGCCATAAAATCTCGCCCTCATCCAGCCCCGGCGTCATGAAAAAACAACTCGCCGCAGGTCGACCAAATAACAATAGCGACCACAGCAAACCGTCCGCCCCACGCACCGCCGGCAACCAGCCCGGATGCACGTGCAGAAAACGCAGTTTTTCCAACGCCAGAAGGGAAGGGGGCACCAGGCCACCACCGGTAAACAGTACGTAGCCTGGGGATTCCCGGGACAGCATTTCCTCCAGACGAGGGTCGCCCAGGCTGCTGACGGCGCAGGGGCTGACCCGCCCGGCGTATTGATCCCAACAAGCCGGAGAAAGGATTGAATCCATGATCTCCGGCGCCACAGGATGCCACTGCTGTAACCCCGACATCAGCGCCTCATAAAACGCCGGCAGACGCGCCCTGATCCGCCGCGGCCAGTGCATCAGCAACTGCTCCTGGGCCCACAACTGGTAGCGCCGGCGCCAGTCCGACACCGGTATCCAGCGGCCCGGCCGACCACCATGCCCCGGGATACACTCGTAAGCCATCACCACAATATGACGCGGCTGCCACCCGGCCCGGCGCATCAACTCCAGATAAGCGCGCGCCGTCGGACCATCATGCACCAGCACGGTCAGTGGCAATTCACTCATGGACAAGCTGCTCCAGCTCCGCGCGGAATTCCGATAGCACCCTGGCTATACCCGGACCATCTTCACCCCCACAGGCGCGCCACAGATCCAGCATCCGGAAGCCGCTATTAATCAGCTTCAGACGCCGTCCCGCAGGCTGCCCCGTCTCCCGAGCTTGTTTGATCAACAGCTCCCAGAGTTCAAGCACCCGTGGCCAGAGCTGCTCTGACAAAGGCTCGGGTGTTTGCGGCTGACGCCAGTCCGGAGCATATTCGTGCAACAGCCGGCGACCTACGTCCACCTTGCGGCAGATCATCGCCAGTTCGGCCCAGACATCTGCCTGCCCTGGATCGGCTTCAACCAGAGCTGTCAGACGTTGCAGCGTGTTAACTCCCTCAACCATCGTTATGAGCGCCTCATGGTCAGCGAAACCAGATAGTCCGCGGCCACCCGACCACTCTCCCCCGGATTGAAAACATGCTGATTGCGCGCCTTGCGAATACGCGCCTGCCAGTCTGACGCCCGCGCCAGCAGCGATTGCGCCCGGCGGACCAGCGCAGTCAGCTCATCGGGGGACACAACCTCCCCCAGCGTCTCGCGAATCTGAGCCTCCAGGGGTTCAATGCCCAGCCCGGTATAATCCGGATTTTGCACCTTGCGTGGCACATCCACGAACAGCACCGGCCGCTCCAGCCCCAGAGCGAACTCCAGTGCCGCGCCCGACCAGTCACTGACCATCAGGTCCGCCGCCAGCAACGAAGCCCTGGAATCCGTGTCTTCATCCAACCGAAAACCTTCTCGTTCGCCGAAACGCGCGCTAATCGAATCCAGTAACCGGCCGTGAAACAGCCGGGTACGCGGATGAGGCCGCAAAATAACCTGCATGCCACTGTCGAGCAGGGCCGCCACCACCGCCTCGCCATGATTTTCGATCAGACCATGTTCCCCCCAGGAGGGCGCCACCAGCACCACGGGAGACGCCGCCCGGTTGCGCTCCGGTGGCCCTGCCACGCCTTCGGCGAGAATGGTATCGAGCCGCCCGTAACCATGTTCAACCAGATACTTGCCCGACAGGCCCTGCTGCTGCTCACGCGCCCGGGTTTCAGCCACATGGTGCGGGCCCACACATAAAATGCTGTCGAAATGGTCAAAAGCAGCCGGCCTGTAAACCATGTGCGTACTCACCAGAGAATGGTGCAGGTAGACATAATGCACGCGGTGGGGTGAGCGCTTGATGTGATACGTCTGGAGATCGGGCAGGGTCATCAGCATGACATCGGCATCCAGCCCGGCGAAGAACAGCGTCCGCACCGTGCCCGAACCAATATAAAAGGGCACCAGCCCGGGCGGCGGCTCGGTCAGCCGGGGGTCGTCCTCGGCGGAAGTGACATACACCACTTCCTGACCATGGTCATCGCGCAAGGACCTGAAAACGGGCTCGAAATGCGACCAGTAGCCCGGTCCCTCGGCATAAAACACAATCCGTCGCCGCGACCGGGGCAAGGCATGAAAAGCCCGTGCCCCGGCCCGTTCACGCCGGAAACGGCGCCATGCTTCAAACCATCGCTGCATCAGCCCGCGCGTTCCAGATCAATAAATTCCGCCAGCCGGCCATCCTCATACATCCGGTGATAAAGCTCGAGATCCGCGACCGTATCCACCTCCAGCCAGCCGTTGTCGGTAAAGGCGGCGCGCACCTCCCGACCGGCATCAATCAGGGCCTGGATCAGGCTGGTCATGTACATATTGTCGAAATCCTTGCCGTCATAACGCGATTCGCGATCAAGGCCGGCATAAAACTGCCTGAAGTCCGCCACCTGGTCCGCCCGCACCTTGATCAGGCCCATGTACTGCCCCTGGATACGCTCATAGCTGTCAGGCTTTTTCCCCAGTTCCACCACCCGGTCGCCGGCTTCCAGCACCAGCGTCTCGGCATCCGCCAACGGATCATCCATGCGTGCTTCCCAGAAGCGCCGCCACTCGCGATCCACCGCCAGTGCCAGCGGCGCCGGAGTGGCCAGCAATGTCTTCAGCACCCGGAGTTCGTACACAATATCGCCATAGGCAATCAGCAGGTCGGCGTCCTCCCCCATCACCGACTCGGCACAAAACAGGGTGCTGACCATATTGGTGCGATCAAAACGGGGGTTAACCACCACCGGCAGGCCGGTGGCCTCGAGCTGTTCATGTCGATAACCGCCCACCAGGGTAATGTCTTCGATACCGGCCTGGCGCAAGACCGAAAGCTGGCGATGCAATAATGACTGACCGGCCAGCTTTACAAGACACTTGGGCCTGTCATCGGTGAGAGGCCGCAGGCGGGTGCCCTGCCCCGCCGCCAGAATAATCGCCCTCGCCTTCACCCGGCTTCACCGAAATGATTACGAATCAGCTGCAAATCAACCTCCGCAAACGGCTGTTCACGCTCTGGATGCCACATAATCCCGAGCCAGGGCAGCGTATGGTGGCGAAGCGCCTCTATGCTGCCACCGGCATCCCGGGCCAGCACCTCAAGGCCCTCACCCAGGCCATCTGTCGGCACCCCCCAGGCATGAAAACTGTTGACCTCGCCCTCACGGCTCAGGCCGGGTGGCCCATCAACACATATTTCCAGTTCATGCCGGCAGGCCACATGCCCGTCCACACGGCCCAGCACCCCGCCCTGCCAGACATTGATTAGTTGCAAACCGCGACAGACCCCAAGCACCGGACAATCCGTGGCAGCCGCCCATTCCAGCAGACGGGCCTCGGTCCGGTCGCGCTCCGGTGCCGGATTCGAGGCCCCGGGCAACTCCGCCAGGTCATTGCCGCCGGTAAGAATCAGCCCTTGCAGACCAATCCGGGCGACCCACTCCCCGGGGTCGGACAGCCTGTTGGGCACCGCAACCACGTCATACCCGATTTGTCCGAGCAGGACCTGCCAGCGCTGATCCAGGCAATCACGACGCTCCCCATGGGCGCTCACTTCCACACGCTGTGTCAATCCGATACGCATCAACGCACCACGTGGATCTGGCGATTGGCGCAATTGAGATCCAGCATGCTGGCGCCACTCAATACCCGATAGCGGGTTTCACCCACGCCTATAGCGGCCGGCAGATCAAACTCGGCAGCACGGATGGCCATGTGGGAATTGGCGCCCCCATACATGGTGACCAGCCCGGCGATCTCGCGGCCGAACAGCCAGTCATAACCCGGATCCGCCTGGGGGATCAGTACAATACGCCCGGCCACATCAGGCATCTCGTGCTCGCCCGACCCCAATGCCACACACTCGGCCCGCACCTGTCCCCCACCAATGAAGTTGGCCTCGCTGCCCGGATAGACAAAAACACCAAAGTCTTCCACAGACCGCAACAGCGGCGGCAATGACACTGCCCCTGCCGCATGACAGGCGGCCATGCCTTCCCCGGCCCGTTCTCGCACCCACCTGGTCACATCCTTCACCATCACCGCACCCCGACCAATCGCCAACAACTCATCAATGGTGACATGGGCCAACGCCTCACGCTCGATGCCCTGCGCACGCCCCCAGGCCACCATCGCATCAAGCGCTGCGGACAGGTTACGGGTAAAAGCAAACTTGGCATATTCACGACCTTCAATAGCATCGCGAAGGAAGCGCTCGACTTGTTCGGGGTTATCCGGCAGGCCTGCATCACCCAGCGCCGCGGCAAATTTCCCGCGAACCGCGTACCAGCGCCGGCCGGCGCCGGCAGGATCCAGGGCATGGGTCTTACCTGCGTTTTCCACCAGGGGTCGCAAGTAGGCCTCCGGGTCCTCGGCATAACTCGGCGAGCTAATATCGTAGGTTCCCGGGCGCAGATGACCGTATTTGGCAACAAACGCCTCCCAGGCCATTTCACCACCGGCCGTAGCGCTGGCATCCACGGTCAGATCATGGCTGACACTGCGAATGCTGTTGAGGAAATCATCCATGTCGGCCTGTTCAATCACGCCCGCATGTACTGCAGAACGCAACAGGGTCACGGCCACAAAAGCACTGCGGGCCAGATGAGCAAAAGGCAGCGTGCCATGGATGCGACAGTCTTCCAGCAACGCGCCGGCCAGCGCCAGCGGGGGTAATTGCGATTCACGCAGCTCCTCAAATCGGCTCTCAAGGCGCCTTATTTCGTCGAGGTCCTGCTGGTTGCGATCAAAAGCGCGGCGGGTAATGGTCAGCAGGGCATCACGCAGCTGCCCGATTTCGCCGGGGGCAAATCCGCCTTCTTCTGCCAGGCGTTCTTCCCAGCGCCAAAAATCCAGCGCATAACAGGTGGGAACCACCTCGAACTCCACCTTGTCGTGCAGTTGAGGATGTCGCTCCAGCCAGCCCAGCCAGAAATCCACCAGGCGGCCGGCAAGGGCATCATCAAGCGTCGCCGGAACAAAGGAATTGAAGCTGGCGCGCACATCCACGTAAGGATGACCGGCAAAGCAGGCCAACAAGGGCTGCGGACGCACGTCGCGATAGCCATATTCCGCCCGCTGCCTGGCCCAGATCTCATCCGTCACCAGCCAGCGATACAGGCTCACCGCCATGCGCCCCGGACAGGTGCCTATAATCTCCGCCGGGTTCCAGTCCGGCATCACGCCAAAAAGCGTGCGCTTGCCCAGCACAAATGGCGATGACACTTGCAGCGCATCAAAATACCGCTCGGCCTGATGGATCAGCGCATAAAACCCGGCGTCCTGAATATCCCACTGCGCGTGATCCACGGCTATGGGCCGAACCTGCAGGACATGCACCCGTGTTTCGGCCTCACTGACCGCAAATTCCACGTCCAGGGCGTCATAGCCCAGCAGCGCCTCGATCTCCCGCAAGGCCGGCAAGATTCCGTGCAATGCTTCGGGCACACCTGCTTGCAGGTCTTCCACATCACGGCGAACCACCAAAGTCTGGTGATCCCGACTGGAACCATTGGTAATGGATTCCGTGCTGCCGGATATAGCATCAAAATTGATAATGTAATAAGGCGCGCCATGAGCCAGCGTCCGGGTAAAGGCGACGCCGCTGGCACGGACACCGGCCACCATAGGCTGCACCAACACCTGGTTGGCCTCGTTCTCATCCGCATAGGAGGCCACCACCTCTGCGATTGCCCCGGTCAGCCGGGCCCCGTCATCTACCGGAATACTCAGGATGGAGCTGTAAGCCCCGGCATTGGCGGCGGCAAAACCATCCTCGCTCAGCGCACTGCTGCGTACCACTACCGCCTGCCCGGCAAACGCTCCGGCGACACGCGCCAGAACATCCTCCCGGTTTTGCCACCACTCAGCCACGGTGAATGCAACCTGATCCTCGATACGGCTGCGGGTCACCAT
>PWYF01000169.1 GCA_003567955.1 Thiotrichales bacterium | reverse complement strand
CGAGCGGCTGCCACTGCCCCCATGCTCAATAATCACGGCGACGGCAATACGCGGGTTTTCATAGGGCGCCCAGGCGATAAACAGACCGTGATCCCAAAGATGTTGCGGCAGTTCATCCTCGTCGTATTCCTCATCCTGGGCCAGTCCGAAGACCTGTGAGGTTCCGGTTTTACCCGCCATTTCATAGCCCAGGCCCCAGCGTTGGCCCCGCGCAGTGCCGCGTTCGCCATGGACGACATCACGCATGGCGGCAGCAATCTGGCGCCAGGTGTCGTCAACACTGACCCTGACCGGCGCCAGTTCCTCAATCACGGGGGCCATGGCCCCTTCACCATCCATGTCCTCGACCCCGCTTAGCAAATGCGGTGTTATCCGGCGGCCCTCCCGGGCCAGTGTGGCAGTGGCCTGGGCCAGCTGCAGTGGCGTGGCAAGCATATAGCCCTGCCCGATGCCGGCGATCACCGTTTCACCACGAAACCAGGGTTCGCCCAGGGCTTCACGTTTCCACTGTGCATTGGGCATCAGGCCGGGGCGTTCGCCGTTCAGGTCAATGCCGGTGAGCGAGCCAAAACCGAAGCGGGTCATGGTGTCGTGAATACCCTCGATGCCCAGTTCCACGGCCAGTTTGTAGAAGTAAACATCGCAGGATTCGACGATGCCCTTGTGCAGATCCACCTGGCCATGGCCGTGTTCCACCCAGTCACGGAAAGCACGGCTGTAGTTGGGCAGATAAAAACGGCCGCGGCAGGTGATTTCGTCTCGCAGTGCGCCGGTTTCAATCTGTGCCACGCCGAGGAAGGGTTTGACGGTAGAGCCGGGCGGGTATTGTCCCCGGATGGCGCGATTGAACATCGGCCGCCGGGGGTGATTCTGGAGGCTGCGGAATTCCTCTCGTGACAGTCCGCGCACCAGTAAATTGGGGTCAAAGGTCGGGGTGCTGGCCAG
This sequence comes from Thiotrichales bacterium, assembly GCA_003567955.1. Lineage (GTDB taxonomy): Bacteria > Pseudomonadota > Gammaproteobacteria > UBA5335 > SLRW01 > SLRW01. The sequence goes on along the minus strand of PWYF01000169.1, from coordinate 7,194 downwards.
GGCCAGCACCTCACCAGTTCGAGGATCGATAGCCACGGCTGCGCCGGCTTGCTCACCGAGCGCATTCATGGCGGCGCGCTGCAGTTCGATATCGAGTGTCAGGTGAATATCACGACCAGGGCGTGGACGCTGGCTTTCCAGGGTTTCCAGAACACGTCCCTGGGCGTTGACTTCTACCCGCCGCACACCGGGTTGGCCATGCAGCATTTGCTCGTAGTGCTGTTCCAGCCCGCTTTTGCCCACGTGGGAAGTGCCCCGGTACAGCCGCGAGTCCAGCCGCTGCAGGTCCTGACGGTCGATCGCCCCCACATGGCCCACCACGTGCGCGGTCAGTGCACCATAGGGGTAGTGGCGCATCAGGTTGGCGCGCATTTCCACCCCCGGAAATTCGTGCCGGCGAACGGCAAACCGGGCCAATTCTTCCTGGCTCAGGTGCAGTCGGATGGACGCGGCCTCAAAGGCGCGTTGTCGGCGCCGCTGGTTTTGCATGCGCTCGATATCGCCGCTGCTGATTTCAATGATTTCGCTCAGGCGCTCCAGGGTATCTTCGAGATTGGCGACCTGTTCGGGCACGATATCAAGCTGCCAGGCGGGCAGGTTCTGGGCCAGAATATTGCCATTGCGGTCATAGATCAGTCCGCGCGGTGGCGGTTCGGGCAGGATGCGCACGCGGTTGTCCTGGGACAGCCCGCTGAAGTGCTCGTGGTGAAGCACCTGCAGCCAGGCCATGCGGGCGGCAAGCACACCGAAAGCGATCAGGGTGATGATCGCCAGTAACAGGGTGCGGCGCTGGAAATCCTGCCGTTCCCGGGTAGTGTCTCGGAGCACCTGCTGCACTTTTCGCTACCTGCTGCCTGCGGCCACGTCAGGCCACACTGAAACGTTGCCTGACCAGACGCAGCAGCGTAAAGGTCAATGGCCAGAGCAGCGCGCCGGTCAGGGCGGCCGGCCAGGCCCACACCGGTCCGGTCAGTCCCATCAGGCCTGACAGCCAGTAAAGCACAAATTCGTAGGCGGCGAGCAGAGGCACAAGCACCAGCGCCTGTTGCCATACCGGGAAGGGCCGGATTTGCAGATGGAAGCGCTGGGCAACCCAGGCCATCAACACCATGGCCAGGGCGTGCTGGCCCAGTACGCCGGCAGAGGCGGCATCCAGCAACAGGCCGGCCAGCCAGGCCTGGATCAGGCCAAAGCTCTGAGGGGTGGCCAGGGACCAGTAAATCACGGCCAGTGTGACCCAGGCCGGCCACAGGGCGCGTGCCCAATCCGGGAGCGGCACCAGGGTCAGCGCCAGCGCGATGACCAGGCTGACCCAGATCACGGGCAGACCACGACGGTGTACGGGCATCATGGCTGCATCTCCCCGGGCAGTGTGGCGGGGGCGGCAGGTTCGGTCGCGGGGCTGTCAGTACTCCTGTCATCATTGCCCCCCGGCTCGGGCCGGCGGGTGACCATCAGCACCTCCCGGCTGCGATCAATGCGTGCCGCCGGCCGCGCTGTGACGCGGGCGAAACGCTCACCAGGAATAACTTCCACTTCGGTGACGATGCCCACCGGGTAACCGCGCGGGAAGCGACCGGCCAGTGCCGATGAAACCAGTAAATCCCCCGGCCGCACGTCGGCATTGCTGGGCAGATAAGGCAGATCAAGCCGGCTGGTATTGCCGGTGCCCTGGGCAATGGTGCGCAAGCCATTGCGGTTGATTTCAACCGGGATGGAATGATTGGGATCGGTAATCAGCAGCGCGGTCGACTGCAGCGGGCCGGTGTGGGTGACCTGTCCGAGCACGCCGTGGGCATCAATCAGTGCCTGGCCCGGATACACCGCGTCAAGGCTGCCGCGGTTCAGTATCACTTGATGGCGGTAGGGGTTCATGTCCACCGCCAGGATTTCACTGATCATGACCTGCTGATCGACCTGCCGCGCGGATTGCAGCAATTCGCGCAGGCGTTCGTTTTCAGCCTGCAGGGCCTGCAGGCGTTGGAGGTCGCCCTGGATTCGCAGATTCTGTTCGCGAAGTTGTCGGTTGCGGGTAATCAGATGCTGGCGTGCGGCCAGGTTTTCACGGCTCCAGAGTACGGCCCGGGTGGGTGCGTCCACGGCCCAGCGTACCGGCGTAACCAGCACTGACAAGACATCATGCAGGCGATCAAGTTGCTGGTGGCGATGGTCGAGGATCATCAGCGCGCAGGAAAGGAGCACCAGCAATGCCAGTCGCAGCGCCAGCATGCGGTGGCGCCCCGTGAAGGGGTTGCGGGTGTCATGCTGCTTGTAGCCGTACACAGGGCTTTACCTCTGCCGGGCGTATGCGCCACGGCCGCTGCGTGCAGTTCGGGCAAGCTGTCAATGATACGCATACGGCCCGGGCAAGGCCATGCCCGGGCCGTATGCTGCCTGATCGGGGTGTCCGGCGTTTATTGCAGACCGAAAATATCAGCGCCGTGTTCGTCGATGATTTCCAGCACCCGGCCTCCCCCGCGGGCGACGCAGGTCAGAGGATCATCCGCAAGTATGACCGGAATGCCGGTTTCCTCGATCAACAGCTTGTCCATGTCGCGCAGCAGGCTGCCACCGCCGGTGAGCACCATGCCGCGTTCGGCCACGTCAGAGCTGAGCTCGGGTGGTGTCTGTTCCAGTGCCGTCTTGACCGCCCGCACGATCCCGGCCAGCGGTTCCTGCAGGGCCTCCAGCACCTCATTGCTGTTCATGATCATGGTGCGCGGCACGCCTTCGGAGAGGTGACGCCCCTTGAACTCGATTTCGCGCACTTCCTGGGACGGATAGGCCGAGCCGATCTCGCACTTGATGCGTTCAGCGGTGGATTCCCCGATCATGGCGCCATAATTGCGCCGCACGTAGTTGATGATGGCTTCGTCGAAAGTATCGCCACCGATACGCACCGAAGCGGCGTAAACAATACCGTTGAGTGACAGCACGGCGACTTCGGAGGTGCCACCGCCAATATCCAGCACCATGCAGCCACGGGCCTCGTGCACCGGCATGCCGGCGCCAATCGCGGCGGCCATGGGTTCATCAATCAAATGCACCCGGCGGGCACCTGCGCCTGCAGCCGATTCCTTGATGGCCCGGCGTTCCACCTGGGTCGAGCCATAGGGGACACAGACCAGCACGCGCGGGCTGGGGCGGAAATACGGCGAATCGTGCACCTTGCGAATGAAATGCTGGAGCATGGTTTCGGTGGCGTTGAAATCGGCAATCACGCCGTCCTTGAGCGGGCGAATCGCGGTAATATTACCCGGCGTGCGGCCCACCATCACCTTGGCTTCCTCGCCCACGGCAGCCAGTTTGCGCTGTCCGCCCGGCTCGTCACGGATGGCCACCACGGAAGGCTCATTGAGCACAATGCCCTGGCCCCGGGCATAAATGAGAGTGTTGGCTGTTCCCAGATCAATGGAAAGATCGTTGGAGAACAGGCCGCGGAAACCGCTGAACTTCATCATAAGGCTGGTCGCGCATCCCTGAAGTGGATAAAGGTACAATCGGTGAACTCTAGCAATGGCCGGGATTTTCGGCAAGCACACGATTTGTGGTAATTTTCGCGCTCTGCTGCCCATGCGGGCAGACTGCGGGGTGCTTTTTACGAGTCCCGTCCATATCCATGGAGAGATCCTGATGTCATTGTCACCGGAAGAAGTCAGAGCCGTGGCCCATCTGGCACGACTGGCTGTGGATGAACAGCGTATCCCCGATTACAGTCGGGATTTGTCGCGCATTCTGGAATTGGTGGAGCAAATGCAGGCGGTGGATACCGCCAGTGTTGAACCCATGGCCCATCCACTGGACATGGCCCAGCGCCTGCGGCCCGATGAGGTCACCGAGCCGAATCAGCGGGAGCGGTTCCAGGCCATTGCGCCGGCGGTGGAAGACGGCGTTTATCTGGTGCCACGGGTGATTGAGTGAGCGGGGGCAATAGCATGCACGAGCTGGGTATTGCGGAACTCGCGCGCGGACTGGACGCTGGCGAGTACTCCAGTGAGGAACTCACGCGTGAGGTGCTCTCGCGCATCGAGCGGCTGGACAAGACACTGAACACTTTCATCACCGTGGATGCCGAAGGCGCGCTGGCGGCCGCTCGGGGCGCCGATGAACGCCGCGCCGCCGGGCAGGCCGGACCGCTGACGGGCATTCCGCTGGCGCACAAGGATATTTTCTGCACCAACGGGCTGCGTACCAGTTGCGGTTCGCGCATGCTGGATAGTTTCATTGCGCCTTATGACGCCGCCGTGGTCGAGCGGCTGGGTGCCAACGGCATGGTGAACGTGGGCAAGACCAATATGGACGAGTTCGCCATGGGCTCGTCCAATGAAACCAGTTACTACGGCCCGGTGCGCAATCCGTGGGATACCGGGCGGGTGCCGGGCGGTTCTTCTGGCGGTTCTGCGGCAGCGGTGGCTGCGCGTCTGGTGCCAGCAGCTACTGGTACTGATACCGGCGGCTCCATTCGCCAGCCTGCTGCGCTGTGCGGCATCACTGGTATCAAGCCGACTTACGGGCGGGTCTCACGCTGGGGCATGATTGCCTTTGCCTCAAGTCTGGACCAGGGCGGGGTGTTTGCCCGCTCGGCCGAGGATGCCGCCATGGTGCTGGGCGCCATGGCCGGGTTTGATGAGCGCGACTCCACCAGTGTGGAGCAGGTGGTGCCGGATTACAGCGCCGCGCTGGATCAGCCACTCAAGGGGCTGAAAGTCGGCCTGCCGAAGGAGTTCTTCGGCGAAGGACTGGAGGACGGTGTGCGTGCGGCGGTGGATGCCGCCATCGCCGTACTGAAGGAACAGGGCGCGGAGCTGCGCGAGGTCAGCTTGCCCAATCTGGGCCTGTCTGTGCCGACCTATTACGTCATTGCACCGGCGGAATGTTCTTCCAATCTCTCGCGCTATGACGGCGTGCGCTTCGGCTACCGCTGCGAGGACCCGCGTGATCTGGAAGACATGTACAAGCGTTCGCGTGGCGAGGGATTCGGCGCCGAGGTGCAGCGGCGCATCCTGGTGGGCACCTATGCGCTGTCGGCGGGGTATTACGATGCCTATTATCTCAAGGCGCAGCAGTGCCGACGCCTGATCAGCGAGGATTTCCGCAAGGCTTTTGAAGCGGTTGACGTGCTGGTTGGCCCCACCGCACCGGAAACGGCCTTTGGGCTGGGTGAGCGCGCCGATGACCCGGTCAAGATGTACCTGAGCGATATCAATACCCTGGCGGTCAATCTGGCCGGCTTGCCGGGCATGTCTATTCCGGCCGGTTTCGCCGATGGGTTGCCAGTAGGCCTGCAATTGATTGGCAACTACTTCGATGAAGGACGTTTGCTGGCTGTGGCGCATCAGTACCAGCAGCATACGGACTGGCACCGCCGGGCACCGGAGGAGCAGTCATGAGTCAGGATTGGGAGGTTGTGATCGGGCTGGAAATCCATGCCCAGCTCGCCACCAGGAGCAAGATTTTTTCCGCTGCGTCGACCAGCTACGGCAGCGAGCCCAATACCCAGGCCTGTGCGGTGGATCTGGGCATGCCGGGGGTGTTGCCGGTGCTTAACCGTGAGGCTGTACGCATGGCGGCGATGTTCGGTCTGGCCGTGGGCGCCACGGTGTCGCCGCGCTCGGTGTTTGCCCGCAAAAATTACTTTTATCCGGACCTGCCCAAGGGTTATCAGATCAGCCAGTTCGAGTTGCCGGTGGTCGCAGGCGGTGAGTTGCTGATCGAGCCGGAGGAGGGTGAGCCCAAAGTGATTGGTATCACCCGGGCGCATCTGGAAGAGGACGCCGGCAAGTCCCTGCACGAAAATTACGACAAAATGACCGGCATTGATCTCAACCGGGCTGGCACGCCATTGCTGGAGATTGTCTCCGAGCCGGACATGCGTTCGGCGAAAGAAGCCGTGGCCTACATGAAGAAAATCCACTCGCTGGTGCGCTATCTGGAGATTTGTGACGGCAATATGCAGGAAGGGTCCTTCCGCTGTGACGCCAACGTTTCGGTGCGACCGCGCGGGCAAAAGGAATTCGGCACCCGTACTGAACTCAAAAACCTCAACTCGTTCCGCTTTGTCGAGCGCGCCATCAACTTCGAGATCGAGCGCCAGATTGATGTGATCCAGGGCGGGGGCAAGGTAGTGCAGGAAACCCGTTTGTATGATCCCGACAAGGGCGAAACCCGCTCCCTGCGCACCAAGGAAGAGGCCAACGACTATCGCTACTTCCCCGACCCGGACCTGCTGCCCCTGGTGATCGAACCGGCCTTCGTCGAGGAAGTGCGCGCCAGTCTGCCCGAACTGCCCGACGCCAAGCGCCGGCGTTTCGTCGAGCAGTACGGTCTGCCCGAATACGACGCCGGCGTATTGACCGCCGGTCGTGACCTGGCCGATTTCTACGAAGCCGTGGTCGCCGCCGGGCCGGATGACGCCAAGCTGGCCGCCAACTGGGTGATGGGCGAGTTCTCCGGCGCGCTCAACAAGGCCGGGCTGGCGCTGGAAGACAGCCCCGTATCAGCCGCCGCGCTGGCCGGCCTGCTCAGCCGCATTGCCGACAACACCATCTCCGGGCGCGGCGCCAAGGACGTGTTCGAGGCCATGTGGGCGGGTGAGGGTGATGCCGACAGCATTATCGAGGCCAAAGGGCTCAAGCAGATCAGTGACAGCGGTGCGCTGGAGGCCATGATCGACGAGGTCATCGCCGCCAATCCACAGCAAGTGGAACAGTATCGTGCCGGCAAGGACAAGCTGTTCGGTTTCTTCGTCGGCCAGGTAATGAAGGCCTCGAAGGGCAAGGCCAACCCGCAACAGGTCAACGAATTACTCAAGCAGAAACTTGATGCCTGACGGGTGCGGGTGGGGCGTCAGGAACCCGGTATGGCCCGGCTGGGCCTCATACCTGAGTACCCGGATTGCGCTGCATCATGAGTGAACGCGAGCCCGACAGTCTGCACCGTTTCCTGTTCGAGGATTTTCCGCTGCGCGGGGAGCTGGTGCGCCTTGATGCCACCTGGCGCGAGGTGCTTGCGCGTTATGACTATCCGCCTTCAGTGCGTACGGTGCTGGGAGAGACTTTGTGCGCCGCCGCCTTGCTGGCGGCCACCATCAAGTTCAGCGGCCATCTCACCATCCAGCTCCACGGCGACGGCGCGCTCAGCCTGCTGGTAGTGCAATGTGACAGTGAGCTGCATTTGCGTGGCCTGGCGCGCTGG
>PWYF01000074.1 GCA_003567955.1 Thiotrichales bacterium | reverse complement strand
TCCGCCAGAACGCCTGCCCGCTGTTTGTAGCGCTGGCCGAGGAAGGCTGGCTGGAAGGCGAACTGGTGGAAGGCATCATCGCTCACGCCCTGGCGCCACTACTCAAAGTCGACCCCGAATCAGCCCCGGACTGCCTGGTACTGGGCTGCACCCATTACCCGGTGCTGGCGCCGGCCATCGCCCGGGTCGCCGGCAAGGACATGACCCTGGTGGATTCCGCCCGCACCACGGCCGCCGATGTCAGCGCCCTGCTCTCCCGCGACGGACTGGCCAACTCATCCGGCTCGGGCCAGGTGCACTTCATGGCCACCGACGGCGCGGCCCGTTTCGCCCGCGTGGGCAGCATTTTCATGGGCCGACAAATCAGCGAAGACGAAGTCGAACTGGTCGATTTATAGCCCGCGCAAAGCGCGAGCGTACCCCGCCCCGCGTGTTCCGTTTTCCGCATCTGGCGTCTGAAGGCCCGAACGAGGACACCCATCACTCTTCATTCTGAACCGGGACACCCATCACTCCCTCGAAGGGGGACACCCATCACTTTCTCCCTCAAAGGGGGACACCCATCACTTTTCATCTGCTTCAAAACGATGGGTGTCCCGGTTCGGTTGTTGTAGGCGGGACAGTGGGAAAGTTGTAAGCGCTGGATTCCGCGCGAGCTGAAATACGGAAATTAGTGGTGGGTGTCCTTGTTCGGGACCCTTGTTCGGGACTGTGGTGGGTGTCCTTGTTCGGGACCTTGTTTTGTTCGGGACCGGCGGTTGAATGATGGGTGTCCCATTTTGTTGGAAGCGGGAAGGCGGGAAACGGAACACGGAAAACGCCTGCGAAGCGGAGATCAGTTGGCTTCCAGTTCTGCGATGAATTCGGTATACCACCGGGCGGCATCTTCGGCTTCTTCCAGAATCACCGTGTGGCCGGCGTCGGGCACAATAAACGTGCGCACATCGCGGAGATGCGTCTCGAACACCTCCACGCCACTGACGTCAAAGATGCGGTCTTGCTCCCCCCAGACGAGCAGCACCGGCTGGCTGATCTGCTTCAGGATGGGGGCGATTTCCTCGCGCTGCGCCCAGAGGTCGTCCCAGATGCGCTGGTGCATGTCCGCCCGCTCGGCATGGTAGCGGGTGAGCATGGAGCGGACAGGCCAGGGCATGGCCGGGGCTTCATAAAAAATCAGCTCGATCAGTGCATCCATGGCCTCGCGATCGCGGGCGATCAGGGGGTTATTGCCCCCGGAAATCGCATTACGAATAACGTCAGTTTCCGCCTCGCGCGCGCCGGCCGGGTTATACAGCCCGACGCTGAGCACCTTGTCCGGCCGGTTCAGCGCTGTTGCCAGACTGACAGCGCCGCCCAGCGAGGTTCCCACCACATGCACCTGCTCATACGGCAGATCATCAAGCAAATCCACCACGGCCTGCGTCAGACCATAAATGTCATAGACATAATCGGGGCCGCCATAATCCAGACTCTCACCATGACCGGGAATATCCACCGCAATAACAGTGCGGTCCTCGGGCAATTCACGGATAAACCGCAGCCAGACTTCTTTTTGCGAGGCAAAGCCATGCAGCATCAACACGGGCGGGCCGGCCTCGCCCTCGCGATACAGCGCAGACAATTCGCCCCCACCCGCCGGCAAACGGACTTCCTCCACATCGGAGCGGGCCCGTTCAACCACCACCCCGGCGTCATAGACCCGGGTTTCAACCGTGACACAGGCACTTATGAGCACGCCCGTAATGGTGATCAGGGCAAGTTTTGTAATGACGTTGAACAAAGGCATTAATCCGGGTGTCAGAAAGCCGTCATGGCGCGCTATGATGTCACGAGCCGCAAGTCACAGGAAGTCATGCTGTCACGGAGAACCACCATGCCCCGAATTGTTATTCCCTTCGCCATGATCTGCACGCTGGTGCTGCTGGCCGGTTGTGAGCGTGCCGCGCCCCCGGAAGACATGCTGGCGCAGGCCACGGCGCACGTTGAACAGGCCGAGCAAGCCGGCAGCGGCGACTTTGTCCTGGCCCTGCAACAACTGGAGCTGGCTGACACCCGGCTCCAGCAGTTACTGGACACGCATCGCCAGAGCGAACTGGTTCAGGATCTGCGCGAGGGTGACACTACGGTGGGCCCCTATACCCTGGCTGAGCTGCGGGAGCGAGTCATTCCGCGGGCCCGTGAGCGGGTGCGCATCCAGCGCGAGGGCGATCTTTTCGATATCGCGTTGTATCTTGCCGAAGGCTTGCCGGATGAGACCGCCATCGGCCGTGCGGCCATGCAGATTGGAGCGGCTATCCAGTACACCGGAGACACGGCCAGAGCGCTGGAAGTGGCACGCCGTTACGGCCAGGCATCCGTGGAAATGGATGCGCTGCTCGAGGCCCGCGAGCTGGCTGCCGGAGGCAATTACAAAGCGGCGCTGGAAGCACTGGAAGCGCTGGAAGACCCCACCCGCCGGGCGGCATCGCGGCTGATGATCGGCGAGATGATGGCCAGCGAAGGCCACTATGAATCGGCCCTGGAGGTGCTGGACGAGGCCGAGCCGCATCTGGATTTCTTCCGCCCGGTATTCCGCGCTCTGGCGCGAGCGTATGCGACCGCAGGCAACTATGACAAGGCTCTGGAATACGGCCGTCACGCCGGAGACAATGCCCAGACTTCCGACACCCTGATTGAGATTGCAATGATCCTCAACGAACAGGGCGACAGCGACAATGCGCCGGAAGCCTGGGACGCCAAAATGGCCGGCGAGGTGCTGGCCGAGACCCGCGAGGTCATCGAAGCCATGACCAATGAGCAGTATCGTGCCGAATACCTGGCGGTGCTGGCGCACGCCAGCGCCGATGGCGGCGACCATGAACAGGCCACGCGCTGGTTTGACGAAGCGCGCGCACAAGCCGAAACCATAGAATCATCCCGCATGCGACATGAAAGCCTGGGGGTGATTGCCTTTAGACTGGCCGGCGCCGGCTTTGAAGAACTGGCGCTGGAGTTGCTTGAAGATGCCACCCGGCGGCTGCAGGAAGAAGACGCGGCGGCATTCATCCAGGCCGAGTTACGACCGTTTGAGGTCTATGCCAACCTGGGTGATTTTGACACCGCCATGCGCAAACTGCTGGAAATCGAAAGCCGTGCGCTTTATATGGACGGGCTGAGCAACGTGGCAATCGCCATGAGCGAACAGGATGCGCAAAGCACGGAAAAACAGCGTGTGCGCCTGCTGCTGCATGGCCGCCATCTGGAGACCCCGCGCTAGCGCGCGGGGCGGCCCGTCTGAAAACTGAAAACGCCCGCAACGAAGCCGCGGGTTATTCCGGCGGGACGTAGCCCTCGGGCGCGGCAGAGCCTTCGCCGAAGAAGTACTTTTCCATTTCGGTTTCGAGAAACTTGCGGGCCTCGGGGTCGATGGGGCTGATGCGATTTTCGTTAATCAACATGGTCTGGTGTGCCAGCCACATCTGCCAGGCTTCTTTTGAGACATTGTCAAAAATCCGCTGCCCCAGCTCCCCCGGATACGGTGGGCGTTCCAGCCCCTCGGTCTCTCGTCCGAGTTTGATGCAGTTGACCATACGCGCCATTGCTTTATCTCCGGCTTGAGTGGACGGGTCGCTATTGTAGCCACCCGGCCTGAAATTTATTGCTCGACCCGCTCCAGCGGCAGCACGCCGATGCGGTCATTGTAGAGGCTACCCAGATAGAGCGTGCCATCGACTTCCTTGACCGAGGTCACCGCAAACAGACGTTCCCCACCGGGATCCTGAAGTGTTCTCAGCACCTCGCCCTGCTCATTGTACTCGACTACGAAACCCCAGGGCTCCGGTGCCGGCCACAACGCACTGGGCAGCCGGGATACCATGCGCTTGATGCCGGGATGCGGGTGCATCGCGTCCATATCCGGGTTGCGCACGGTAAACAACGCCAGCCAGAAGCGGCCATCGCCGGTGGCCGAGATATTATCGGGGAAGCCCGGCAGATTATGGGCAAAAACCTCGGCGTTGCCCGCCTGCTCGCCGGCAAGCCAGTAGCGCTGGATGCGGTAGCGGTAGGTCTCGTTGATGAGGATGAAATCCTCGTTTTCCGAAAGCGCCACGCCATTGCCGAAATACAGGCCATCCAGTAACAAGCGGGTTTCGCCGCGATCACGGTCATGCGCGAGCAGACGGCCGTAGGGACGCGCCTCAAGCAGGTCATACAGATATTTGTCCTGCCCCCAGCGATAACTGGCATCGGTGAAATAGATGGTGCCGTCGCTGGCGATATCCAGATCATTGGTAAAGCCGAAAGGTACGCCATCGGCTTCAGTCGCGAGCACAGTGATTTCGCCCTGCGGATCAATGGACAGCAGCCCCTCCCAGGCGTCCGCCACGATCAGGTTGCCGTCGGCATCAAAACCCATACCCAGCGGGCGTCCGCCGGTGTCGGCAAAGGTTTCCACCCCACCATTCGCAGTGGTGCGGCGAATCAAACCACCATCCGTGCCACCGTAAACCCGGCCCTCGCTGTCCACGGCGGTATCTTCGGGGCCGTCAAAAGCGCCGGCACCCAGATAATCGGCCTCGCGCAACTTTTCGTTGGGCGCCCAGGGCCCACTCATCTCGGGCGCCTCGGGCGGCTCCCAGGCCAGCGGATCGACTTCCGTCGGCCACAGAAACAGATACAGCAGGACCGCCACCATGGCGGTAATCAATACGAAAAGCAGACTACGCATAATGACCTCGCTTCGCTCGTCGTTGTAAGTGGGAAAGCGGGAAGGTTGTAAGTATTTTAATGCCGCCCGGAGCGCGGCTGCCTACAACCTTCCCACTTTCCCACTTTCCCACCACGCGCGTCAGCGCGTGTTAATTGCCTCGATGTAACGCAGCCACTGGCCGGCCTGCCGGGCCACTGCCTCGTCTTCGCGCGCGCGCTCAAAGGCCGCCGTGGCCGCTTCATATTGCGCCAGCTCGATATGAGCCATCCCTTCAAGCATATACACCCGGGCCGGGGAATCCACACCGGCGGCCAGCGCCTTGTGCGCATAGCGCACCGCCTGCGCCGGCTGCTGGCGCTCGAAAGCCAGGCGGGCAAGACGCTGCCAGTGCTTGCCTTCCTCGGCCAGCCGGGCGAGTTGCTCAAGCGCACCCATGGCCTGCGTCCACTCGCGCGCCATCAGCCAGGCATCGGCCAGCAATTCCAGATGCTCCGCATCAGTCTCGAGCGAATCCGCCGCCAGCGCTGCTTCCAGCAGGCGGGCGCCGGGTGCCGGCAGGCCTTCCATCATCGTCAGCTGCACCAGGCGCACAATCGCGGAGGCCTGCTCCAGCACGCCGGCAGCCTCCGCCGTGCGCAGGGTGGTCAATGCTTCGGCATACGCCTCGCGCTGCATTTGCACGGCGGCCAGCTGCTCCCAGTAACGCTCACGCAAGGGCCAGTGACGCAGCATGCGCTCCAGCACCGCCTGTGCCTCGACCCAGGCCTGCTCGCGCATCAGTACCCCGGCCAGAAAACCGTACCAGTCGGCACGGGGCTGGCTGGCCATCCCGATCGCGCGGCGCGCGGCGGCGATAGCGTCATCAGCCCTGCCCAGCTCCATAACAATCAGCGCCCGCAACATCCAGGCCCGCGGCGCGGGCGATTCCACCGCCTCGAACCAGGCCTCCAGCCGCGCCAGGGCGGCTTCAAAGTCGCCCTGATCCACCAGCAAGCGGGCGCGGGCGTATTCGAGATGCCAGCGCAGGTCGTCCGGAATTGCCGCAATCGCCAGCGCCTGCTCGATATACGTCAGTGCCGTGTCCGTTTCATCCCGGGCTTCATGCAAACGGGCGCGGGCTTCCAGCACCCGCGCGGCCTCGTGGCTGTCGTCTCTGACCCGCCGGGCCAGGGTCTCCAGGGCCGCTTCCGCCGCCTCCAGCCGCGCCTCGCTGATGTGCTCGTGAATCTCTCCAAGCTGATCCCACACCCGTTCAGAGAGCACGGCCCAGGCCGGCGCCCAAGTCAGCGCCAGCAACACACCGCAGATGAACAACCCGTGCAGGCGCATCACTCCTCCAGGGTGAAGTGAATGGTCTGGCGCGCCCGGCGCTGACGCGGTTCGCCGTCCACCACATGCGGCCGGAAACGCCAGCGATTCAGGGCCCGCACTGCTTCGGTGTCAAACACCCCGGGTGGCTCAGCTTCGACCACGGTGACATCCATCACCGAGCCATCGCGATCAATGGTGAATTCCAGTTCCACGTGGCCCTCTATGCCCGCCGACAAAGCGCGCCGGGGATACTGCGGCTCAATACGCACCATCGGCGTGGCTTCCCCCGCCCACAGCAAGCTGTCACCCACCCCCAGCGACGGCCCGGCGCCGAGCGCCGACAGATCCAGCTCGGCCAGCGCCATATCCGGCCGGGGCATCTCGGGGTCGCGGGGTTGCTCAAGCTCCGGCAGGGTGTCGGGTTGCTCGGGCATTTCCGGTTCCTCCGGCGGCACCCGCTCGCGGGTTTGCGGGCGCTCGTCGCGCTCCGCGCGGGTAAATTCAATCGCCCCGGGACCAGGTGGTCGCTCGGCCATGTCATCGCCGGGGGCGATCATCCACTGCATTAGCCAGAACAAGGCCAGCGCCACCAGTAACCCGGCGGCAAGCGAAAGCAGCAATCGCAGAGGCGTATTCATGGCGCTAACGCGGACGCGCGGCCACCGAGAGATTTTCAGCCCCGGCCTGGCGGGCCTGGTCCATGACATCCACCAGCAGACCGGTACGCGCGCCCTCGTCGGCCATCACCACCACGCCGGATTCCGGATTCTGCGCCAGCAGGCGCTCCACATTGACGCGCACCGCGCGCATGTCCACCTCGCGGTTGTCGATCCAGACCTGGCCGGCCTCGGTGATGCCGATAATTATATTACCCCGTTCCTGCTGCTCGGCGGTCTCGGCGGTGGGACGGGTCACTTCCACCCCGCTTTCACGCACGAAGGAACTGGTGACAATAAAAAAGATCAGCATGATGAACACCACGTCCAGCATCGGCGTGATGTTGATCTCGCTGTCCTCGCCACGCGACTGTCTCAGCCTCCGCCGTCTCATATATCCCTCGCTTCGCTCGGGCGTCTAATGTCTAAAGTTTTATGTCTTAAGACGTCTTAATACTTTAGACCTTAGACCTTAGACGTGTTTACCATTCTTTCAATGATGCTGAAGCCGGTCTTCGAGGCGGCGGCGTTCGCGGGCGGCGTGGTGATCGAGCCGGGCGCTGAACCACAGCCCCGACAGCGCCGCCACCAGACCGGCCATGGTCGGAATGGTGGCCGCCGACACACCGTCGGCCAGCACCCGCGGATTGCCCGAACCGAATACCGCCAGGCCATCGAATACCCGGATCATGCCGGTGACCGTGCCCAGCAGGCCCAGCAGCGGCAGAATCACAATCAGCGCCCGGATCACGCCCAGATAACGCGACAAATCAAGCGTCGCCTCCGAGATCAGTTTTTCGCGTACCCGGCGCGCCTGCCAGGACAGGGTGTCCGCCCGTTGCTGCCATTGCGCCACCAGAGCTTCCGCCCGCCCGGGATGAATCCCGCGCAGATACCAGAAGCGCTCCAGAATCAGCGCCCAGAGCAGGACTGTGGCGCCGAGTATGGCCCACAGCACGGGGCCGCCGGCGGCCATGAAATCAGCAATGGCGGTCAATGGCCCCCACATCAGGACCCATCTCCCTTGTCACCGCGTCGGGCCATGAGCCCGGCGCTTTGCTGCTCCAGCATGTCCACCAGCTCCCCGCTGCGCCCGCTGAGAAAGCTGTGCACCAGCACCAGCGGAATCGCCACCACCAGCCCCATGACCGTGGTCACCAGCGCCTGGGAAATACCGTCGGCCATCAGCCGCGGGTCACCGGTGCCAAACAGCGTGATGGCCTGGAAGGTGGCGATCATGCCCACCACCGTGCCCAGCAGCCCCAGCAGCGGCGCCACCGCCGCCAGTATCCTGAGTGAGGCCAGGCCCCGTTCCAGCGCCGGTGTTTCCTGGATGATGGCCTCGTCGAGCTTGAGCTCCAGGGTCTCGGTGTCGACATCGGCATGCTTGCGCGCCACCGCCAGCACCCGGCCCAGCGGGTTGTCCGCACGCGGCTCATCGGGCCGGGCACGCTGGGCCTGCATGGCCCGCCCGGTGCGTTGCAGGAACCACCAGCGGCGCACCG
>PWYF01000219.1 GCA_003567955.1 Thiotrichales bacterium | reverse complement strand
GTCACGGCGCCAGCGACGCTGGGCCGCGTGCGCCGCGCAAAGATAGTGCAGCGTGGTGTCATCACCGCCACCGCCGGCATGCTGTGTCAGTTGTTGCTCCGCACGCCGCCATTCACCCCGGGCAAAAGCCAGCAAGGCCTCAATCAGCGCACGCCGGCCTTTTTCCTGGCGGTGGCGCCGCCAGCCGGAGAGCCAGCGCCCCGGCACCCGCCAGGTCCCGCGCAGTATCCGCCACAGCAAAACCAGCAAGCCCAGCCCAAACAGCAGCGCCAGTGCAAAGACCACCAGCGAGGTCTCCACCGACCACACACCAAGGCTCAGCAACACATAGCCATTGTCCTCATAAAACAACAGCGTCAGCGCCACGCTCGCCAGCAGCGCAAACAGCAGCAAGGCCACGACACGCATCATGACTCTGTCTCCGCCGGATCATCATCATCGCCTGTTTCATCGGCATGAATTCGCTGCAACCGCTGCAAGGCTTTGCCAATCTCGGGGCGAGGCGGATCAATCTCGACCGACTGCCATTGGTGCAGCGTCTGCAGCGCAGCGGATACGCCCTCGCTGTCACTGTCAAAATGGCGCTCAATCCAGTCCCGCGACTGTTCCAGCTGGCCCATGAACAGATCCGCATCCTGGCGCAACAGGGTCAGGCGCAGGGCGTCAAGCTGCAGGGCCGCATTGAGGCGCTTGAAATAAGCCTGCTCGGGCGGCAACAGCGGCGCCAGCGGTTCGTCATGGCGTCGAACCACTACCAGCCCACGGGCCACTTCCGTGAGGTTTCCCAGCAACCGTTGCCAGGCCGGGCCTTCTTCGGTCAGCGCCGGCTCTGGTGCCTGCTCAGGCAGGCCGATCCGGGCTTCGGGATGTTCCGGTCGCCGCAATGGCCACTCGGACGTCTGCCGCGCCAGACTCGCCAGGCGCAGCACCATGCCGTCAATATCCGGCCACGCCATCGCTTCGAGCCGGGCCATGTCCTCTGCCAGCGCCTCACGCACCACCAGCAAGTCAGGGTCGGCGAGTTCCCGCAATTGCTCATCAGCGGCGCGCATGGCGGCCATGCTCAATGCCGGCTCACCCCCGAGGGCCAGGTTGCGCTCGGCCATGCGCAGCAGCCAGAGTGCCTCGGCCTGCAACCAGGCCTCCCGCCCCTCACGCGCCATGGGACGCAAGGCCTCCAGCGTGGCCCGGTTTTGCTGCCACTGCGATTCCAGCGCATCCACCCGCCGCTGCGTCGCCCGATGGTGCGCTTCAAATTGCGTCTGCGGCAGGGCGTCGTCCTCAAGCTGTGTCAGGCGCTGCTCAAGCACCTGACGTTCCCACCATAACCAGCCACTGCCTGCAGCCGCAGCCAGCGCCAGCAGCAGACTCAGCACACATACCAGCCACAGTGCTGACGACCCGGATGGCAGGCTCTGTGCGGCCTCGTCAGGCTCCTGACGCTGTTTTTGCTCGTTTCCCTCACTCATTACCATTCCCCTGCTCACCGGCATACCACGCTGTCAGACAGGCAACCACGGCTGCATCACCGGGATTGTCGGCCACCAGCGGTGATTGCTTAAACCCGGCCTGCCTGACTGTATCTATCATACGTTCACTCACCACAACCAGCCGGCTGGCTAGCAACCGCTCATGCGCCACCCCTTCCGGTAGCATGGCCAGCAGGTTTTCCAGAATCTGCGGACTGGTCGCGGTCACCACATCCGGGGCGCGTGACTGCGCCCAGGTCCGCGCAACTCGTTCAGCATCCGGTTGCGGCTGCCGGCGGCGATACACGCTGACGCGCGAGACCGTCGCACCGCGTTCGCGCAGGGTTCTGGAAAGCAATTCACGGCCGCCGTCACCACGAATCACCAGCACTCGCAGCCCCTGCAGATCACCCTGCAACGCCGGCAGTGCCAGCAGACCCTCGGTATCGTAGCTTTGTTCCGGCACCAGATCCGGCGCTCGCCCGGCGCGGACCAGTGCGCGCGCCGTCGCCGGTCCCACACAAGCCACCTGTGGTCCACCCGCCGGCAATCGGCGACGACCCAGCAACTGGCGCGCGCCACGCACCGCATTGGCGCTGACAAATACCGCCAGATCCGATTGTGCCCACCCGGCATGCAGCAGGGATTGCTCCACTTCGATATTGTCCGGGGGCACAATTTCCAGTGCCGGGAAACGTCGCACGCTCGCCCCGGCCTTGCGCAGTCGGCGACAGAGGCCGTCCGCCTGTCTGGCCGGGCGTGTTACCACCACTTCCAGCCCCGTCAACGGTTGCCCGGCGTTCATGCAATCACGCCTCCGCCGAACCGCCAAGCCGCGCCAGGATTTCCCGGGCGCCGCGCGCCAGCAAATCCTCCGCCAGCGCCTCCCCCAACATGGCCGCCGAGGTCACCGGGCCGCGTGTTTCACCTGTCACCAGCGTGGCGCCATCCACCGAAGCCACCAACCCGCGCAGCCACAGGTGCTCACCTTCCAGCACAGCATGACCGCCAATGGGCACTTCGCAACTGCCCTGCAAACGGGCATTCATGGCCCGCTCAGCGGTCAGGCGCCAGGTCGTGGGCTCATCCGCCAGCGGCGCCAGCAAATCCCGCACCCGCGTGTCACCGGCCCGGCACTCCACCCCAATCGCGCCCTGCCCGACCGCAGGCAACAGCACCTCGGGGGGTAGTCGCCGGGCAATCCGCGCTTCCAGCCCGAGCCGCCGCAAACCAGCCGCAGCCAACACAATAGCGTCGAAATCACCTCGGTCCAGCTTGTCCAGCCGTGTCTGCACATTGCCCCGCAGAAACCCCACCTGCAAATCAGGGCGCTGCGCCAGCAACTGGCTCTGGCGGCGCAAACTGGATGTGCCTATCCGGGCCCCTTCCGGCAGGGCGACCAGGTCATCATAGTGGTTACTCACCAGGGCATCACAGGGGTCGCCGCTGGCCAGAATGACGGCCAGCTCATAGCCCGGCGGGAACACCGCCGGCACATCCTTCATGGAATGCACGGCAATATCCGCTTCACCATCGGCCATGGCCCGTTCAAGCTCCTTGATAAACAGGCCCTTGCCGCCCACTTTGGCCAGGGGCTTATCGAGAATACGGTCGCCGCGGGTGCTGAGCGGCACCAGCGTCACCTCAAGCCCGGGATGATGTCGACAAAGCAGCTCGCGCACATGCTCTGCCTGCCACAGGGCCAGGGCACTGCGGCGGGTGGCAATGCGCAGGATTTGATCGTTCATGACAACTCCGGATGCTGCGGAGAGCGCTATGCTACATCAGTTCGCAGTCGGGTCCGACGCCAGGCGGGCATCAGCGAGACAGCAAGCACCCGAACTCAGCGGTCCAGCGCCTTGATTTCGCGGCGCACCCCGGGCAAATGCCGCCGGCTGACCTCCAGCGTCTCGTCACAGTCCAGCAACCGCACCCTGGCCGTATTACCGTGCTTTTCAATCCCGCCCAGATAGCGCCGGGCAACCAGCGCATTACGATGAATGCGCACAAAGTCATCACCAAACTCATCCTCCAGCTGGCGCAGGGAATCATCAATCAGCACTTCGCCCTCAAGATGACGCACGGTGACGTACTTGCTGTCTGCCTGGAAATACAGGATCTGACTCACCGGCACCAGTTGCAAACCACCGCGAACCCGGGCGCAAATGTGGGTGCGGGCCTGATGCGATTCGGTATTCTCGCCAAGCTCGGCAAGCTGCGCCCGGGTAACCCGGCGGGCGGATTCCAGCGCCTCCTGCAGTGACTGCTTGCGAATCGGCTTGAGCAAATAGCCAACCGCCTGGGTATCAAATGCCTCCAGCGCATGCTCGCCATAGGCGGTCGTAAAGATCACTGCTGGCGGCTCCTCCAGCGAAGTCAGATGTCGTGCTACTTCCAGTCCGTCCATGCCCGGCATGCGTATATCCAGCAGCACCACATCAGGCCGGGTCTGGTCCAGTTCGCGCAACACCTGTTCGCCAGTGGCGGCTTCGCCGCAAAACTCCCATCCCGGCAACTCGGAGACCAGGCGTTGCAACCTTTCCCGGGCCGGCGTCTCATCGTCAACGATCAGCACGCGCATGCTTTACCCCTCTGACTTCCCTGCTGTTGCGGACTCGGCCGGAAACACCAGCTCCACCTGCCAGACATGATCTTCATGGTGCTGCTGCAACGAAGCATGTCGACCCCATGTCAATGCCAGTCTTTCCCGGATATTGGCCAGCGCAAGCCGTTGTCCGTGCCGGTGATGCCCGTTTTCAGGCACCGGGTTACGGACATACAGCCGCACCCGGCCATCCGTAAAATCCCCACCAACCTCTACGGTACCACCCTCGGGCAGTTGCGCAATGCCATGATAAATCGCATTTTCCACCAGCGGTTGCAAACACAGGGGCAGCACCGGAAGGTCATGCGGAAGCTGATCCAGATGCCACTCAACCCGCAACCTGGGACCCAGACGCAAACCCTCCAGGCGGGCATACAACTGACATATGCGCAGCTCCTCGCCCAGCGGCACGCGCTCATGATGATCCGCCAGGCTGGCACGAAACAGCTCTGCGAGATCTTCCACAGCCTGCTCCGCGGCCTCGGGCTGGCTGCGAATCAGCGCAGCGATGGTATTCATGCTGTTAAACAGAAAATGCGGTCGAATGCGAGCTTGCAGGGCAGCTATACGGCTTTCAGTATCGGCCTCCAGCTGCCGCCCCCAGTGGTGCACGACATAAAGGTACCGCAGAGCCAGCGCCGTCACGATCGCGGTGACAGACAGATTGCGCGTCAGGTACTCCAGCAGGCTGATCCGGTGCCCCCCTGCTATATCAACCAGCAGATGCCAGCCCACCATGCTGACCAGCAGGCTTGTGGCACCGACCAGGGTCAATGCGAGCAAGCTGCCCAGCCAGACCGGACGGCGGGAAAGAAAGTCCCTCAAGGCGCACAACCCGCCCGCACTGATCAGCGCAGTCCATTGCACATACATGGATACCAGGCCGAGGCGCGGCAGAAAATCAGTGGGGCCACCCATGCCCGCCAGGGTCAGTACAAAAGCCAGCAGCTGGGAAACCAGCACCAGCACAAAAAGTGGCCGCACCCCACACAGATCGGGAAGAAAAAAAGAGGCGGCCATGTATTGCGGCTGATGCACGCTCCCTGTTCTGACTTCCGACATACGCCCTCCCCGGCAGTGTCGCCCCATACAGCCAACATTTTCTTGCAGCATACCAGCGCGTCGGGTGCTGTGGGGAAATTCACTCCGCTACTCAACCTGTTCGCCCCGGCATGCTAATCTGTGGCCCATATCAAGTGGTCCAGGGGACCACACAACACCATCGCCATTGCTGAAGGGCAACACACTCCTATGAGCAAGAAAAATACCGGCACCAAGCCGTGGGGCGGTCGTTTCAGCGAAGGAACTGACGCCTTTGTGGAACACTTCACGGCGTCCATCCCCTTCGACTACCGACTGTGCGAGGAAGACATCCAGGGTTCTATTGCCCACGCCCGCATGCTGGCCAAAACCGGCTTGCTGACGAGTGAAGAAAGTGAGCAGATTATCCAGGGCCTTGAGGCCATAGGCGAGGAGGCCCGTCAGGGCAAAATTCAGTGGTCCGTGCCACTGGAAGACGTCCATATGAACATCGAGGCGCGCCTGATCGAGCGCATTGGCGACACCGGCAAGAAACTGCATACCGGGCGTTCGCGCAATGATCAGGTGGCCACGGATATTCGCCTCTGGCTGCGCCGCGCCATTGACGAAATTGATGCCGAACTGACCCGTTTGCGCTCGGGGCTGATCGACCTCGCCGAACGCGAGGCCGACACCATCATGCCCGGCTTTACCCACCTGCAAAGCGCCCAGCCGGTCACTTTCGGCCACCATATGCTGGCCTGGCAGGAAATGCTGGACCGCGACCAGCAGCGCCTGCGTGAGTGCCGCGGCCGGGTCAATATCATGCCGCTCGGCGCCGCCGCTCTGGCCGGCACCTCATTCCCCATTGATCGTGATTACACGGCCGAACTGCTCGGCTTTGAGCGCCCGGCACGCAATTCGCTGGACGCCGTCAGTGACCGCGACTTCGCCATTGAATTCACCGCCTTTGCCAGTATCCTGCTGATGCACCTGTCGCGCTTTTCCGAGGAGCTGGTGCTGTGGAATTCCGCCCAGTTCGGTTTTGTCGACTTGCCGGATCGCTTCTGCACCGGCTCCAGCATCATGCCGCAGAAGAAAAACCCGGATGTGCCCGAGCTGGTGCGTGGCAAAACCGGCCGGGTCTACGGCCACCTGCTGTCGCTGCTGACCCTGATGAAATCCCAGCCGCTGGCCTACAACAAGGACAATCAGGAAGACAAGGAACCGCTGTTTGACAGCGTTGATACGGTCAGCGCCTGTCTGCGCGCCTTTGCCGACATGATGCCGGCGCTTGAAGTCAAGCGTGAGCGCTGTCACGCCGCTGCCAGCATGGGTTTTGCCACC
The DNA here is from genome assembly GCA_003567955.1 of Thiotrichales bacterium. Classification (GTDB taxonomy): domain Bacteria; phylum Pseudomonadota; class Gammaproteobacteria; order UBA5335; family SLRW01; genus SLRW01. The sequence goes on along the minus strand of PWYF01000219.1, from coordinate 1,834 downwards.
GCCACCGACCTCGCCGACTACCTGGTACGGCGTGGCGTGGCCTTCCGTGATGCTCACGAGATTGTTGGCCGCGCGGTCCGTCACGGCCTTGAACAGCAGCGCGACCTGGCCCAAATGTCGCTGGAGGAACTGCGCGGATTCTGCCCCGATATCGACGAGGATGTGTTTGATATCCTCACCGTGGAAGGCTCCGTCGCCGCCCGTAACCACCCCGGGGGCACCGCCCCGGAGCAGGTGCGCCGCGCGGCGCGCGAGGCACGTGAATCGCTGACACAATGACAGCAGGGCTGATGATGATGAAAATTTCGGCAGCTGCACGAATTGTAATGATCATCTTGCTGGTCTGGGCACAACCACTCAGCGCCGGCGATGAAACCGCCTTTGACTACCACTACCTTGAGGCGGCCTACACCGGCCAGAGCCCCTCGCGCACAGCACCCAACTTCAGCGGCGGCACCCTGCGCGGCGCCTTCGGTTTTGAAAACCGGCTGTTCCTCCACCTGGAGCTGCGCAACACGAGCGCCAGTCACGATGACACTCGACTTGATGAACGCCTGCTGGGGCTGGGCTTTGCCAGCAAACTCGATCAGGATCTCGACCTGGTCACCCGTTTCGACCTGATGGCGCGGGAATTCGATCTCGAAAGTGTCGACGGTTTCGCATTCAACACCGGGGTGCGCTGGCGCCTGCACCCCAGAATCGAAACCGACGGCTTTATTGCCTGGCGTTCACTCGACAACGAATCCGAGTGGTTTGGCCACGGCCGTCTGCTGGGTCGCATTGCCGGCCCTGTCTGGCTCAGCCTGGGCGCACTGCACGGCGAACGCGACCGAATCTGGGAAGCCGGCCTGCGACTCAACTACTGAAATGCCTGCGACCACTGGAGTAACGCCTCCACCGGCCCAGTCGCTGAGGACCAGGCGCCGGTGAATCGCTGATCGTGGTCACTCCATCAGCGGGCCGCAATCTCGATCAGCCAGGCCTCCAGGGTTTCGATCAGCTCATCACTGGCCGCAGCCAGGCCGCGCACCGCCCCGAGCCCATCCGCACCGGGCGCAGGCTGGCGAATCTCGAACACCTCCTGCCAGTGCCGGCCTCCTTGTCCTGTTTCACGCAAGCTGACCCGGACCTGCACCACCACGTCGGCCTTGTCCTCACGCTCAAATACCTGCTCAAAACGTTCCAGACGCAGATCAAGCCGCAGCGTCGCACCTTCGCGCACACTCACCAGTACCGGCGCCAGACGCTGCGCCAGCCGTTGTCCGAGCAAATCGGCCGGCGGCGCCACCCACTGCCGTCGGCTATAGGCATGCAGCCCGGTATCATCCAGATCCGCACGGCGATAATGTACGGCGCTGGTACGCAGCCACGGTGGCGCCTGCACCGAGCCCAGCGCCAGTTCGGGCAAGCCGGCGTCCACAGCAATCGCCGCCGGCGGCGGACCCAGGTCATGCTTGTCAGGCCGCGGCGGCGATTCCGGCAGAATCGTACACGCCGAGAGCAGCAGCCCCAGCAGCATTGCGGCCGGCAGCCCTCGTGACACAACATCAATCAGGCGCATGCGGTGTTACTCCTTTGGTGCACGGTAACCAGGCTCTCCCGGGCCCGGGCGCGGCACTGGCGCAAACAGCACAGCGCCGGGGTCATCCCCCAGTTGCCGCGCCAGCTTTTCCCATTCGTCCATCAACCGTTCCAGCTTTGGCAGGGTGGAATCGGCGCCGGTCTGACCCAGCCGTTCAATGTCTTTCAACATCCGATTGATCCCGTCCAGGACCTCGTGTGACCCATCCAGGGTCTGGCGCAAGGCCGGCAGGGTCTGCTCAAGCTCGGCCAG
>PWYF01000150.1 GCA_003567955.1 Thiotrichales bacterium | reverse complement strand
CGAACATGTGGATGAAGTCATACATATAGCTGCGCAGCAGCATGCCACGGCGAAAACCGATCCAGGGGGTGCTGTGCTTGAACAGATGGCTGGCGTCCAGCGCTACCAGATCGCGATCAGCCTCCGGATCCCAGGCCATTTTGGCGACGATACCCACGCCCAGCCCCAGCCGCACATAAGTCTTGATGACGTCTGAATCCACCGCCGTGAGCACCACATTGGGGCTCTTGCCGATGGCGGCAAAGGCCTCGTCCAGTCGCGAGCGGCCGGTAAAGCCGAACACATAGGTGACAATGGGGTGTTCAGCCAGCGCTTCCAGTTTCAGTTTGCCGGCGCTGGCCAGGGGATGATCCGGCGGCACCAGCACGCAGCGGTTCCAGTGATAGCAGGGCATCATCACCAGGTCCTCGAAATGCTCCATCGCCTCGGTGGCGATGGCAAAGTCCACCTCACCGCGTGAGGCCCATTCAGAGATCTGCATGGGCGTACCCTGATGGATGTGCAGGGCCACCTCAGGGTAGCGCTGCTTGAACTGGTTAATGGTGCCGGGCAGGGCATAGCGGGCCTGGGTATGGGTGGTGGCCAGGGTCAGGTGGCCGCGGGTCTCGTCACGGAAATCCGCCGCCACGCGCTGGATGCTCTCGGCATCGTTGAGCATGCGCCGGGCGATCTCGATGATAGCCTCGCCGGCCGGGGTAATGCTGGACAGATGTTTGCCGTTGCGCTCAAAAACCTGCACGCCCAGCTCTTCTTCCAGCAGCCGGATTTGCTTGCTCACTCCCGGCTGGGAGGTAAACAGGGCCTCGGCGGCCGCCGTGACGCTGAGATCACGGTTGGCGACCTCGACGATGTAATGTAACTGGCGCAATTTCATGATGAGCCCCGATCCGCGTTGCGGCGTTATGCCATTCCTGTATTAAAATATAGGGAATTATTCTTTTTGTTTCTAGGGTGGGGCTGGTAGGGTGCACCCTGCAGAAATCCTGGAAAGCGGTTTAAAGGGAAAGGCATGAGCGACAAGACCATCAGTGACGGCCTGCGCGAGCGCATCGATACAGCCATTGCGCTGCTGCGCAAGATTGAGTCTGAACACCAGCCGGCGGGGCTGGCCAACAGCTTTGGCGCCGAGGACATGGTGCTGATGGATCTGGTCTGCAAGCATGCGCCCGCAATCCGTGTTTTCACGCTGGACACCGGTCGGCTCAACGCCGAAACCTACGATCTGAACCAGCGCGCTCGTGATCACTATGGCGTGCAGGTGGAAACCTATTTCCCCGATGCCGCCCAGGTGGAAGCCTTTGTGCAGGAACGCGGCATCAATTCATTTTACGAGAGCGTCGACAACCGCAAGAGCTGTTGTCATATCCGCAAGGTGGAGCCGCTCAAGCGCGCATTGTCCGACAAGCAGGCCTGGATTACCGGCCTGCGCCGCGAGCAGTCCCCCACCCGTACCGATCTCGGTGATTACGAGTGGGACGAGGGCAACGGCCTGCACAAATACAATCCGCTGATTGAGTGGAGCCACGACGACGTGTGGGCCTACATCCGCGCCTTTGACGTGCCCTACAACGAACTGCACGACAAGGGCTACCCCAGCATCGGCTGTGCGCCGTGCACCCGGGCCATCACCGTGGGCGAGGATCTGCGCGCTGGCCGCTGGTGGTGGGAGAACCCCGAGAGCAAGGAGTGCGGGCTGCACGTCAAATCAGCCTGAATGGACTTCTTCCCGGTCTTTCTCAAACTGCATGACCAGCCCTGCCTGGTGGTGGGCGGCGGCGAGGTGGCCGCGCGCAAGGCCGAAGCCCTGTTGCGCGCCGGCGCCCGCGTCACCGTAGTGGCGCCTGAAACCGACGATGCGCTGGCCGCGTTGATCGAGCAGGGCAGGGTGACTTATCACGCCGGGGTCTTCGCGCCGGAGCAGGTTGAAGGCCAACGGGTGGTAGTGGCGGCTACCGATGACGAGGCCGTCAATGCCGAGGTCTCCCGCATCTGCCGTGAGCGCAACATCCTCGTCAATGCCGTGGATGCCCCTGAGCTGTGCACCTATATTACCCCGGCCATCGTCGATCGCTCGCCGCTGCTGATCGCTATTTCCAGCGGCGGTGATGCGCCGGTGCTGGCCCGGCTGTGGCGGGCCCGGCTGGAGAGCATGATTCCGGCCGCTTACGGCCGACTGGCGGCGCTGGCCGGGCGCATGCGCTCGCGGGTCAAGGCCGCACTGCCATCGTTTGAACGTCGACTGCGCTTCTGGGAGCAGGTTTTCGACGGGCCGGTGACCACCCATATGCTGGCCGGGCGTAATGACCGTGCCGAACAGGCGCTGGAAGAAGCACTGACCCAGGCCGCTGATGAGGCCGGGCAGCCACTCACCGGCGAGGTGTATCTGGTGGGCGCCGGGCCGGGTGATCCGGATCTGCTCACCTTCCGCGCCCTGCGACTGATGCAGCGCGCTGATGTGGTGCTGTATGACCGCCTGATCTCCCCGGGTGTGCTGGAGCTGGTACGCAAGGACGCCGAGCGTATCTACGTGGGCAAGGCCAGCCGCAATCACACCCTGCGCCAGGAAGGCATCAATGCGCTGCTGGTCAAACTGGCGAAGGAGGGCAAGCGGGTGGTGCGGCTAAAGGGGGGCGACCCCTTCATCTTTGGCCGCGGCGGGGAGGAAATCGCCAGCCTGGCTGATGAGCGTATTCCCTTCGAGGTGGTACCCGGGATTACCGCGGCCTCCGGCTGCGCCACCTATGCCGGTATCCCGCTGACCCACCGCGACTACGCCCAGTCCTGCCAGTTTGTGACCGGTCATCCGGCCAAATCGGGCGAGATTGATCTGGACTGGGAATCACTGGCCCGGCGCGGCCAGACAGTGGTGTTCTACATGGGCCTGGCCGGCCTGCCGGTACTGTGCCGCAAACTGCTTGAAAACGGCCTGCCCGACGACTGGCCCGCGGCCCTGATCCAGCAGGGCACCACCGCCGCGCAAAAGGTCTGGACCGGTACCCTGACCACGTTGCCCGAGATCGCCGAACGCGAGGAAGTCCGCGCCCCCACCCTGGTCATCGTCGGCGAAGTCGTGCATCTGCACGATAAGCTCGAATGGTTCAGGGGCGACAAAAACGTGGATAACGTCTTCGTCGCCAAATAGCACTCTGCGTATCGCGTAAACGTTTTAAGTCTCAGGTCTTAGGTCTTAGGTCTTAAGACGTCTTAAGACTTTAGACTTCAGACTTACAACGCCCGCACGAAGTGCGGGTCAATCATCCCCCCCGAAAATGCCGAGGATGTGCAGCAGGCTGAGGAAGAGATTGTAGATCGCCACGAACAGGGTGACGGTGGCCATGATGTAGTTGGTTTCACCGCCGAGCACAATCTGGCTGGTGTGGTAGAGGATCAGGCCGGACATCAGCAGGATAAAGGCGCCCGAGACGGCCAGCTGCAACATCGGCATAGCGAAGACATAAGCGCCGATACCGGCCAGGAAAGCGGTGATAATCCCCACCATCAAAAAGCCGCCGAGGAAGCTGAAATCCTTGCGGGTGGTGAAGGCATACATGGACAGACCGATGAAAATCGCGCCGGTGCCGCCCATGGCCATCATCACCAGCTCGTGGCCGTTACTGAAAGCCGCCAGATAGTGGCTGATGATGGGGCCCAGTGTCAGGCCCATGAAACCGGTCAGCGCGAAGATCGAGGCCAGTCCCCAGGCGCTGTTGCGCAGATAGCTGGTCAGGAACAGCAGCCCGAAGTAGCCGGCCAGGGTAATCAGCAGCCCCGGATGCGGCAGATTCAGGGCCATGGAAACACCGGCGGTGACCGCGCTGAACAGCAGCGTCATCGACAGCAGCAGGTAGGTGTTGCGGATGACGCTGTTGACCGCCAGCGTGCGTTCCTGTTGCCGGGAAGCGACGGGTGCATCTGTTCTCATGGGTGGTTTTACTCCTCGTGGTACTGAAATTGTCAGCTCGCCACAGAGAATAGCACTCTGGCCCGCCCGGGCCAACGGTCCGGACGGGGGTCTAAAGTCTAAAGTCTTAAGTCTTAAGACGTCTTAAGACCTGAAACCTTGGACTTAAGACGCGACCTCGACCGGGGGTCGAGGTCAGGAAGTCTGGAAACGCCACAATGCGACCGGTATGCTAGGCGGCGTCCGAAACCGGAGGGGTGGCAGAGCGGTTGAATGCACCGGTCTTGAAAACCGGCGATGGGCGACCATCCGTGGGTTCGAATCCCACCCCCTCCGCCAATTACATAAAGCCACGCGCATGCAGTAGAATCAGGACAGGATTTCCCTGGAGGAGGGCAGTGTAATGGCCGAACGCATCGATAATTTCGCGGATTTTTATCCCTATTATCTGGAAGAGCACAGCAACCGTACCTGCCGGAGGCTGCATTTCATTGGCACTACGCTGGCGCTGGCCACGCTCGTGGCCGCTTTTGTTACGCTGAACTTCTGGCTGCTGTTGCTGGTGCCGGTATTCGGGTATGCCTTTGCCTGGGTGGGGCATTTCTTCTTCGAGAAGAATCGGCCCGCTACCTTCACGTACCCCTTCTACAGCCTGATGGGGGATTTCGTGATGTACAAGGACATCCTGACCGGAAAGATTCGATTTTGACCCGCGCTGACGCGCGGGCGTCCAAGGTCTAAAGTCTAAGGTCTTAAGACGTCTTAAGGCTTAAAACCTTAGACATAAAACGCCCGCGCAACAGCGCGGGCTTGATTCTTCTATGCCCACAGAGTCTTCGGTTTCAGATATTGCCAGCAGCATAGAGACTGCTACGGGTGTGGCGTTCAGCCCTTCGCGTCACTTTCCTGTCAGTGGCGGTGATATTAACCGTGCATTGGTACTGGAAGACGGCGAGCGGCGCTTTTTCGTCAAGGTGAATCGGGCCGGTTTGCTGCCCATGTTTGAGGCCGAGGCCGAGGGGCTGGCCGAGCTGGCGGCCACCGGTGCTGTCCGGGCGCCGGCGGTGGTGGCGGTGGGTAGCGATGATGACAGTGCCTGGCTGGTGCTGGAATACGTGGAGCTCCAGCCCTTGCGCGAGCCGGCGGCGGGCCGGCTGGGTGAGGCACTGGCCCGGCTGCATGCGGTTGCCCAGCCTTTCTTCGGCTGGCACCGCAACAACACCATTGGCACTACGCCCCAGCCCAATCCCCGCGAACATGACTGGCCCGCGTTCTTCCGTCGTTATCGCCTGGAACACCAACTGAGCCTGGCTGAGCGCAACGGTTATGGCGGTCACCTGCAGTCGCTGGGGCAGCAACTGATCGAGTGTATTCCGGAATTTTTCACCAGCTACACGCCGCAGCCGTCGCTGTTGCATGGGGACCTGTGGGGCGGCAACGCCGCCATGGATGAAGACGCCCGGCCCTGGCTGTATGACCCGGCGGTGTATTACGGGGATCGCGAGAGTGACCTGGCGATGACGGAGCTGTTCGGGGGCTTCGGGCCGGCATTCCGCGCCGCCTATGAGGCCGAGTGGCCGCTGGACCCGGATTATTGCGTCCGGCGGGATTTATACCAGCTCTACCACGTTCTCAACCACCTCAACCTGTTCGGCGGTAGCTGGGCCGGTTCGGCAAAACGATTGATGGAGCGTCTGCTGGCGGAAGCGGCGGGGTAGCGCCGGTTCAGCCAGGCCGAACCGGCGCTTGCCGCATTCCCGGATTACAGGCCGGGGATCAGGGAGAAATGACCACGCAGGCCGACCTTGATCAGGTCGTTATCGGCCTCGCTGAAGGTCTCGTAACTGACGAAAAGACTGACAAAGGGTGGCAGCACGCGCCAGTCGGCATCCAGCCCGATGACGGTTTCGTCATCATCTGCTTCATCCAGAAAGATCTGCTCAGCGCGGGCTGAAAAGCTCAATCCCGGGATGGGTTTGAGACGGACATTGCCGTGAACGCCGATGCCGTCATCTTCAAAGGTGTCGGTACCGTCATCAAATGTAAAATCATGGTAAGTCAGACCCAGCTCAAGACCCAGTGGGCCGGGCGGGCCAAATTGCCAACCCAGCCCCGCTCGCAGCCATTCCAGGTCGGTGTCGGTGTAGTCGGCGAAAAAGCGGATGCCGCCGGGAATGCGAAGGCTGCCGGCGACGTTGGTGCCGGAATCAAAATCATCCCAGTCGGCAAAAGCGCCCTGCACATAGGTGCCACCCGGGCCGGCCAGGGCCGTGCCGGCACCCAGCATCAACGCGGCACCCGCCGCCAGGGCCAGACGACTTGTCTGTGGTTTGTTCATTGATGTTCTCCTCATCTCCAGGATTATGGCTCGCGTATTCAATGTAGCAGTTTAGGGCAAATGCTGACCAGTCAGATCATGTTTGCCGCAATTCGTTACACATTGTCGCATAATCGCCTGTATTGACGTACCAGGGGGGGCGGGGTACCGTGCAATTACGGTATGCGGGCCTGCCCGTGCCGGGCAAGCACCAAAAGAACATGCCGCTTTAATCATTCGTATGGAAGCAAGAGAGGGAAGTTCTATGAACAAGAGAATGCTGATGACACTGGCCGTGGCCCTGATGATGGCGGCCGGGCCCGTCAAGGCCGGGCAACACGGGGCTGGTGATTTCGCCTTTTTCCTGACCAATGCCTTTGGTACTAACGATAGCTTTGTTCCAGGAGCAATGGGCGCGGGCGAAAACGGCAGCCTGCAACCGACTTACAATGTCGGCTACATGGTCAGCGATAGCATCATGCCTTATGGCGGCTTCGCTCAGCAGAACTGGGGTGGGGGTACCGCTACCATGCTGCGCGGGGGTTCCCGCTTCTATTTGGCCGACCGGGGTGATGTACGCCTGTTTGCCGATGGAGAGTTGTTTATTTTCATGAGTAACGTAGACAACAATGACAGCATTGGTCTGGTTGGTCATGGAGGTGCCGAATACAGCTTCAGCTCCAATTTCAGTATTGGTGCCCGTGTAGGTCTGGCGCTGACTGACAATGATGCCGGCAACTCCCAGGTCACCCTGGGCACGGCCGACGTGGTGCTGGGCTTCTATTTCTGATCAGCACGCGACAGCCAATAAAAAGGGAGGCTTCGGCCTCCCTTTTTTGTGCCGGGATTGCAGTCGATTAATTAATCCGCGCAGAATGGGCCATCCGGCCTGCTGTCGGTCGCAGAGCCGTCAGACGCCGGATGCAAGCGTGCATCGCAGGAGGAGAGCCAACATGAACACCAAAAACCGTATTACCGCCACAGCCCTGGCAAGCGGTCTGGCCCTGGCGCTGACCGCAGGCGCGGCCCAGGCCGGCCCCGGCGGCAGCTATGTGCAGCTCGGTTATGCCGACTGGGATGATCTGGATGACGGCTTTGCCTATGCCGCCAGCCTTTCAACCGGCTTGCCGCTGCGCCTGTTTCTGGATTATGTGGATGTGGATAATGGCGCCAATGTGACCTGGTTCCGCGCCGGGGGCGGCTGGGAGTTTTCCATCACGCCCATGGTTGGCCTGGAACTCGGTCTGAGCTATCACGAGCTGGATTTTGATACTGACTCTGACGATGGCTTCGGGGTGCATGGCAACGTGCGGGTCAAGCCGATCCCGCCGGTGACACTGTCGGCCCGGCTCGAGCAGGTCTTTTTTGATGATTTCGAGGATGAAACCATCCTCGCGCTGGACGCCGGCTACAACTTTATCCCCATGGTAGGCGCCTACCTGAGCTACACCACCTTCGATGAGGGTGACAACGACCTGATCCAGCTCGGCGCCCGCATCAGCTTCTGACCCACGCTTCGCGTGGGCGTCTTAAGTCTAAGGTCTAAGGTCTTAAGACGTCTTAAGACATAAAACTTCAGACATTAGACGCCCGCGCGGAGCGCGGGCTATCCGTACCGCCTGGCGACGTATTCCTCGACCAGCGCCTGGAATTCGCCGGCGATATTGTCGCCCTTGAGGGTGACGGTCTTCTCGCCGTCCTCGTAGACCGGCGCCACCGGCCGCTCGCCGGTGCCGGGCAGGCTGATGCCGATATTGGCATGGCGGCTTTCGCCGGGGCCGTTGACCACGCAGCCCATGACCGCCACGTTCATTTCCTCCACGCCGGGGTAGTGCTGGCGCCACTCGGGCATGCGCTCGCCCAGCCAGGTGGTGATGTCGCCGGCCAGCTCCTGGAAATAGGTGCTGGTGGTGCGGCCACAGCCGGGGCAGGCGATGACCGCGGGTGTGAAGGCCCGCAGCCCCATGCTTTGCAGCAGCTCCTGGGCGGCGCGCACCTCGGTGGTGCGGCTGCCGCCGGGCTCCGGTGTGAGCGAATAGCGGATGGTGTCGCCGATGCCCTGTTGCAGCAGCACCGCCAGCGCGGCGCTGGAGGCGACCAGCCCGCGACTGCCCATGCCGGCCTCGGTCAGCCCCAGAT
>PWYF01000129.1 GCA_003567955.1 Thiotrichales bacterium | reverse complement strand
TGATGAGGATCTGCTCGAAGCGGGACGTGCACCGGATGACAAGACCATGGAGTTGCTGGCCGACACCATGGTCAGCGTGGAATATTACCTTGAGGCATTGCAGGAAGGCCGGCGCAGCCCCGAGTCGATTCTTGATACTACGGAAGGCAATCTTGATCTGTTGCGCTCGCGCGGCGTGGAGGGGCTGACAGAAACCCTTGCCGGCGCTGACGAGGCCGAAACAGAAGCGGCCGCCGAAACTGCCGGGGAAGAAGGCGGGGAAGAACAGGAAGCCGAGGCCGAAGACGCGGCTTCAGGTGAAGTCCAGGCGCCGGCCGAGGCCCGAGCTGCACCCGTGGTGGCTATGACCGAAGGGCTGGATGATGAGATTCTGGAAATCTTCATCGAGGAAGCTGGCGAGGTCATGGATGAACTCAACCGCTGGCTGCCGGTATGGCGAGAGAATCGCGAGGACAAGGAATCGCTGACGACAATACGTCGGGGCTACCATACCCTCAAGGGCAGCGGCCGCATGGTGGGCGCCGAGTTGATTGGCGAGTTTGCCTGGTCGGTTGAGAACATGCTGAACCGGGTGCTTGAAAACACCATCCCGCCTGATGATCGTGTGTCGACTGTGGCCGAACAGGCTACAGCGGCCTTGCCGGCGCTGATTGAGCAGCTCAAGGGCAATGCCGAGGCCGAAATTCCAGATCTCGAGACCATCATGGAAAATGCCCGCCGTGTGCTTGAGGGCGAAGGCAAACTGCTTGAGCCGGGTGCGGCTACTGCGCAGGTGACAGAGCCGTCGGCAGACGAAGCTGAAGCCGGCGACGATAAACAGGTAACGACGGCGACAGAAGAGGCGGCAGCGCAAGCATCTGGTGCAGATGATGAGGGCGAGGAAGAAGCGCCCACTGAATCGACACTGGAAGAAGATGCCGGGGACCGGCTGGAAGATGAAGATGTGGTGCCGGAGCCTGAGGAGGCCTCGACCGCTACAGCAGAAGCCGGCGAGACGGAAGGCGACGGCCGCATGGAGCCGCTGCTCTACGATATCTTCAGTCGCGAGTGCGCTACCCACCTTTCCGCCATTGCTGAACAGATGCAGCCGGCTGCGGCCGGAGATGGCCCGCCGGTGGCAGATGATGATCTGGTGCGGGCACTGCATACCTTGCATGGCAGCGCCAACATGGCTGAAGCGACCGGCATCGCGGCGCTGGCCAAACGGCTGGAGAAGCTGGCGCGGACCATGCAGCGTCATCGCATGGTGCTGGATGTCAAGAACAGCGAGCTGTTCGAGACGGCCAGCGAAACCATTGAAGCCATGCTTGATGCCTATGGCGACAAGAGCCTGGAAATGCCCGGGCATGAGTCACTGTGTGATCGCATTGAAGCCTTTGAGGAAGATCTGATTGCACGGCATGAGGCGGATGAGGAATCCGGCGAGGCGGGCACTGAATCCGCAACAGACGACGACCAGGCGGCGGCCGAGTCTGAAAGTGAGGCCGAAGCGGCGGAGCCGGATACTGAAGCTGAAACTGAAGTCCCGGCCCCTGCACCAGCAGCCTCTGATGAGGCCGAGCTCGACACCATCGATAGCATGGATCCGGATCTCACCGAGATTTTTGTGGAGGAAGCTACCGAGATCCTGTCGAATATTGACGACACGCTGGCGCAGTGGTCCGAACAACCTGGCAAGTCTGATCTCAATGATGCCCTGCTGCGTGATCTGCACACGCTGAAGGGCAGCGCACGTATGGCTGGTGCCCGCAACATGGGGGATCTGACCCATGAGCTGGAGAGCCTGGTCCAGGCCATTGCCGACGGTCGTGCTGAAGCTGGCGCTGACAATGCCCGGTTGATGGTGCGGGTGGGTGATCAGCTCAATGGCATGCTTGAACGCGTGCGCGACGGGGTGCCGGTGGCGCCGGAGCATGGCCTGGCCGAAGAAATGATGGTGGCCCGTGGCGAAACGCCGGCAATCAGCAGCAAACCGGCGCCGGCCCCGGAAAGCGAGCCCGAGCCGGTCAAGAAAAAAGAAGCTGAGGAAAAACCGGCCAAAGCGCAAGCGAAGGCCGAGAGCAAGCCCGCCAAAAAGGCCGAAAAAGAGCCGGAACAAGACAAGGCGGAAACAAAGCCGACCAAGGCAAAGTCGGCCGAAGAAAAAGCCGAAAAGGACACCGCGCCGGCAGCGGAAAAACCCGCTGCGGAGAAAAAGGACACGCCAGCACCGGCCGAAAAGGCACCGGCGGAAAGCAAGCCGAAGCCCGCTGCCGAACTGGCTGGTCAGGGCCGTGCTGCCGGTGGTCGTGGCGCCAGCCAGGAGATGATGAGAGTCTCGGCCGACCTGCTCGATACCCTGCTCAATCAGGCCGGCGAGGTGAATATCTATCACGGCCGTCTGGAGCAGCAGATCACCGCGCTGGGCTTCAATATCAATGAGCTGGCGCAGACCATTGTGCGACTGCGCAACCAGTTGCGTGATCTGGAGCTGGAAACCGAAGCCCAGATTCTGTATCGCCATGAAAAAGAAGGCGGTCCGGGCGAAGTGGAAGATTTCGATCCGCTGGAGATGGACCGCTACACCCACGTGCAGCAGCTTTCCCGGGCGCTGGTTGAGTCCGTGGCTGACCTTGAGAGTGTGCAGGAACTGATTGATGATCTGCGGCGCGAATCTGAAACCTTGCTGCTTCAGCAGTCACGGGTGACGACGGATCTTCAGGATTCACTCATGCGCACCCGCATGGTGCCGTTCTCCGGTCAAACGCCACGCCTGCGCCGGATTGTGCGCCAGACCAGCGCGGAACTGGCCAAGCCTGCCAAACTGGTGGTGGAAGGCGACCAGGCCGAACTGGATCGCTCGGTGATGGAACGTATGCTGGCACCGCTGGAGCACATGTTGCGCAACGCCCTCAGTCACGGCCTGGAAGAGCCGGATGAGCGTGAACGGCTGGGCAAGCCGGCGGAAGGTGAAATTCGCATGAGCCTGCGTCGTGAAGGCTCTGAAGTCGTGGTGCAGGTCAGTGATGATGGTAAGGGGCTTGATCTGGAAGCCATTCGCCGCAAGGCCATTGAGCGCGGGTTGACCAGTGAGGGCGCCAGGCTCAACGATTCCGACATCATGCAGTTCATTCTCGAGCCCGGTTTCAGTACCGCCAAGGAAGTGACCCAGGTGGCTGGTCGTGGCGTGGGTATGGATGTGGTCGACGCCGAAATCAAACAGCTCGGTGGCGGCCTGGAAATTGATTCCAGTGTAGGCAAGGGCACCATATTTACCGTTCGTCTGCCCTTTACCCTGGCTATCAGCCAGACCCTGCTGGTCAGTTCCGCGAGCGAGACCTACGCTATCCCGATGGTGGGTATAGAAGGCGTGGTTCGTGTACCGACCGAGCAGGTCAGGGAGTACCTCACGGGCGAACTCAGTTTCCATGAATACGCAGGCGAGCGTTATGAAGTGCGCAGTCTGTCTTCCCTGTTGGGTCGGGATCATATCCCCGAGCCGGAGAAGGGGCAAAATCGTATTCCCTTGCTGCTGGTGCGCGCCGGTGATTATCTTGCCGCGCTTGCAGTGGACAGTATTATCGGCAGTCGCGAGACCGTGGTGAAATCTGTCGGGCCGCAGGTCAGCGGTATACGCGGCATTGCGGGGGCTACCATCCTTGGTGATGGCAGCGTGGTGGTCATTCTGGATGTGGGTGCCCTGGTGCGTACCGGATTCGTGGCGCGTATCAGTCGCGAGGCCGAGGAGGCCGAAGGTGAGGTCACCGAAACCCGGGCTGCTGAACCGGCCTGGGAAGAGCCCGAAGAGGAAGAAGCACGCCAGACCATTGTTATGGTGGTGGACGACTCCATCACCGTGCGCCGCGTCACCACACGACTGCTGGAGCGTCAGGGGATGCAGGCGGTGACCGCCAAGGATGGCCTGGACGCCCTGGCGCAGCTGCAGGATACGCGCCCCGACATCATGTTGCTGGACATCGAAATGCCGCGCATGGATGGCTTCGAGGTGGCTACCCACATCAAGGGTGATGAGGATCTCAAGAGCATACCGATCATCATGATTACTTCCCGGGTGGGTGAGAAACACCGCCAGCGCGCGCTGGATATCGGTGTGGATGAGTATCTTGGCAAGCCTTACCAGGAAACCGAATTGCTTGAGACCATCCATGAAGTGCTGGGGCGTAGCCAGCAGCAGAGCCAGGCTGGATCGTCATGAGCGGATGCGGCCCCTTGAGTATTATTTGCCGGCGATTGCCAATGCGGGAGAATTGCGCCCATGGCTACTGAGGAAGTCTACAGTCTGCTGTTACCCCTGGAGGGGACACGCCTGCTGCTGCCCAACGCCATTGTGGCCGAGGTGGTGGGTTTCAGTCAGCCTCGTCCGTTACAGGGTCGGCAACCGGACTGGGTGCTTGGCGAGATTACCTGGCAGGGGCAGCAGGTACCGGTGATCAGTTTTGAAGGGATGCGCCGGGGCGGCCGGCCTTCTGAACTGAATCCCCGCGCACGTGTGGCTATTCTCAACTGCATCACCGGGGCCAGTGATCTGGTGAGCGTGGGTGTGGTTACTGAGGGCCATCCCCACCTGGTACGAGTGGATCCGACTATCATTACCTTTGATGACCGCCAGCAGCCGGAGCCGGACACACCAGTGCTTTGCCGCGTATTTATTGCCAACGCTGAAGCGCTAATACCCAATATGGAATTCATCGAAAAAGAGCTTGCCGAGCTTTTTGAGGCAGCCTGAGTTTCAGAAAACGCCGGACTGGTTTGTTATGTCCCGGCGGTGCATGTTCCCCGCACGCGAATTTCAGCGCAGATCCCCCCACAGGGCCTGTAGTGCCGCCAGCGTCGCTACGCCCGCGGTTTCGGTCCTCAGAATGCGCGGTCCAAGATGAATGCTCTGGAATTGAGCATCCCGCGCCTGGTCTGATTCACTCTCACTCAAACCACCTTCAGGCCCTACCAGCAACACCAGCTCTGTACTGGCAGTCAGTGAGGCCAGGCCGGCAGGGCTGCCGGGCTCGGGTAACAGGCGCTGGCCAGGGGGCAGCTTTGCGAGCATCTCAGTCAAACCCTGTGGCGGGTGCAGTTCCGGAAGACGGCTGCGACCGGATTGTTCGCAGGCACTGATGATCACGCCCTGCCAGTGCTGCAGCCTCCGTTCCGCGCGTTTGCCGTCAAGCCGGACCACGCTGCGGTCACAGAAGACCGGGTAAACGGCGCCGACGCCAAGCTCCACGGCTTTCTGCAGGGTGAAGTCCATGCGCTCACCGCGTGAAATGCCCTGGAGCAGGCTGATGTGGAGGGGCGACTCACATGCATTCGCCCTGCGTTCCAGTATTTCGGCCTGTGCCTGTTCTCGCCCGCGGGCCTGCAGTCGGGCCGCATAGTCATGGCCATCACCATTGAACAGGACCAGGGGGTCACCATCGCGCAGGCGCAGGACCCGAAGCAGGCGCCGGCTTGAAGCAGGTGCGAGTTCGGTGACCGTGCCGGGCGCCAGCGCGGCCGGCGTGTACAGACGCGGGATGCGCACTAGCGTTCCAGGGGTTTGATCAATACCCGCGAGCGCCGCTGATAGTTGTACAGCGCCTGTCGTTGCACCGGCAGGTCCTCCAGGCGAGCGGGTTCATACCCCTGCTCGCGAAACCAGTGGGTCGTGCGGGTGGTGAGCGCGAACAGCTGACGCAGGCCGCGGCGCCGGGCACGCAGTTCCAGCATCTGCAGCAGGACTTCGCCCCGGTTGTTGCTGCGATAATCCGGGTGGACCGCGACACAGGCGATTTCGCCTGCCTCGGCCTCGCTGAATTCGTGCAGGCTGGCGCAGGCAACTACCATGCCGTCACGTTCCATGACTACAAAGTCATCCACCAGCAGTTCGAGTTGCTCGCGTGAGCGCGGGACCAGAACCCCTTCGCTTTCCAG
The DNA here is from genome assembly GCA_003567955.1 of Thiotrichales bacterium. GTDB lineage: Bacteria > Pseudomonadota > Gammaproteobacteria > UBA5335 > SLRW01 > SLRW01. The sequence goes on along the minus strand of PWYF01000129.1, from coordinate 2,485 downwards.
CGGCGTGATCAGTCGCAAGATGCCGCCGATGTCGTCTACCGTAGCGGTTCGCACGGCATCATATTCATCGTGGGTGACCAGAGTGCCGATGCCATCCCGGCTGTATAGTTCCTGTAACAGGGCGCCATCGTGGTGCCGGTTAATCAGGTGGGCACGACGGACCCCGCCGCGGCAGGCGTGCACGGCATCGGTCAGCCGCTGACGCAGCTCGTCCGGGCAGCTCGGGCTGGCGGCAGTTTGTTCAGCCTCGGTTGGTGTCAGTACTTCAAGCCCCTGCCCCTGGGTGTCTACCGGCGTGTTGCCTTCAGTAAGCAGCAACAGTTTGTCGGCGCGCAGCGCCATGGCCACACCGGTGGCAACTTCACCGGCATCCAGGTAGAACAGTTCACCGGTGGCTGAATAACCCACCGGAGACAGGACCACCATGGCGCCAAGATCCAGTTGCGCTCGTATGGTGTCGGCGTCTACCCGTCTGAGCTCGCCGCTGTGCTGGTGATCCACGCCATCGCGCATCCCTACGGGACGCGCCGTGATCATGTTGCCGCTGACCAGGCGCAAGCCGGGGCCGGCGCCGGCGCTGGTGGCCATGCCGCTGGAAAACACAGCTTCGATCTCCAGTCGGGCCGCGCCGCAGATTTCCCGGATCAGGCCCAGTGAAGTGTCATCGGTCACCGGCATGCCGTTTGATTGCGGCAGCTGATGACCCAGGGTATCCAGGCGCTGTTGCAGTTGGGCATGGATGTCGTGCACCAGCACCAGGCGCACGCCCAGATGGGTGAGCAGGGTGAGGTCCTGGGCCAGGCTGGCCAGACTGTCTTCCAGCAGTGCCTGGCCGGGCAGCAGGACCACGAATGTACGCCCCCGGTGCGCCCGGATATAGGGCGAGGAGTTACGCAGCCAGTTGACGAAGTCCGGAGTGTTGCGTGTGTCCATGGTGTGGTCCCTGCTCTTTAGCCACTTTCACCGGGCGGTTGCACCTGCGCCGGGGTCATGCAAAAACGCCTGATCAGTGATTCTAGCAGTTCCAGCGTGGGTTCCATCTGGCTCAGCGCCAGATATTCATCGGGCTGGTGCGCCTGGTCAATATTGCCGGGCCCCAGAATCACTGTGTCCATGCCCATCTGGCGGTAAAAGGGACCTTCTGTGCCAAAATTCACACCGCTGGCAGGATAGCCGGTCAGTTGCTCCACTGCGGCTACAATCGGGCTGTCTTCAGGCGTCTCCATGGGTGCTGTGCCCTCGAACAGAGGGCTGTAATCCAGGTGCAGTTCAGAGCCATGCAGGGCCGCTTCGGCGGCTTCGCGTATCCAGGTGCGGGTTTGCTCAATCTCCATGCCGGGCAGTAGCCGCAGGTCCAGATGCAGTTCGCACTCGCCACAGATGCGGTTGGGGTTGTCCCCGCCATGGATATGACCCAGGTTCATGGTCGGTGAGGGAACTGCGAAGCCGGGATGGTGGTAGCGTTCGGCCAGTTGTTCTCGCAAGGCCAGCAGCGCGGTGATGACCCGGTGCATGCCTTCCAGCGCATTGCGCCCCAGGGCCGGGTCGCTGGAATGTCCCGAGCGCCCGATCAGGTGAATGCGCTCCATCATGATGCCCTTGTGCAGGCGCACCGGGCGCAGGCCGGTGGGTTCGCCCACGATGGCCGCGCGGGCCTGTGGCGTGCCCGCGCGCGCCAGCGCCCGGGCTCCAGCCATGCTGCATTCCTCGTCGGCCGTGGCCAGGATAATCAGGGGCTGGCGCAAATCCTGCAGGCGGACGCGGCTGGCGGCATGGATCGCCAGGGCAAGAAAGGATTTCATGTCAGCGCTGCCCAGCCCGTAGAGACGCTCGTCGCGCACCTCGCCGGCAAAGGGGTCACATTGCCAGCGCTGCTCATCCCAGGGCACCGTGTCGGTATGCCCGGCCAGCACCAGGCCGCCGCTGCCTTCGCCCAGGGTGGCGATGAGATTGGCTTTGTCCGGCCCCTGGCTGACCGGTTGCAGACGGGTGACGAAGCCCAGATCATCCAGCCAGTGACGCAGCTGTTCCAGCACCGCCATGTTGCTCATGTCCAGCGACGCGCGGGCGCTACTGACCGAAGGCAGGGTGATCAGCTTGCGCATCATCTCCACGGGAGGCGGGAGCAGGATTCGACTTTTGGCCACGGTTTTCCGGTCCATTGCTAACCCGGTTGCGCCGGGCTGGTTGAGGGCTTAAAAGGGACTTCTGATCAATTCGTCACGTCTCAGCGGGCCCTGTCGCGTTCAGCTGCAAGGCGCCGTGCGCAGGGAAGGCCGGGAGTCCTTCCCAAGCGCGGCAACGCCGCAGATGGGCGCGACAGGGCCCGCTGAGACGTGACGAATTGATCAGAAGTCCCTTTTAAGGCGCAACCGGGTTAGCAATGGACCGGAAAACCGTGGCCAAAAGTCGAATCCTGCTCCCGCCTCCCGTGGAGATGATGCGCAAGCTGATCACCCTGCCTTCGGTCAGTAGCGCCCGCGCG
>PWYF01000075.1 GCA_003567955.1 Thiotrichales bacterium | reverse complement strand
GACCAGCGGCCTGATCTGATGATGCCAGCCATACCAGAACTCGGGGAAGCCGTGGAGCAGCACCAGCAGCGGACCATCCACAGGCCCTGCGGCCACCACGTGCATTCGTATACCATTAACCTCGCGAAATTCGGATTCCGCCAGGTCCGGTCCGAGCAGGGAGGCATCCGTGGGATGGGACATTGTTAAGCTCCACGTCAAATTCGCTTCATTCTGGCACACTATTGCCATCTGACAAGACGAACCACCCCTGGAGCCCCCATGCGCGCGTCCGTACGGCTACTGAGCGGTCTGCTGCTCGCCACCCTGATACTCCCCGCCTGTGCCAGCGAAAACAGTAACACGACCGGGGAACAAAACCCGGCCCGACAACAGGCCATCGAGTTACTGGAAACGAGCCCCTTGATCGACGGCCACAATGACTTGCCCTGGCAATATCGTGATCGTGTGGACAACCGGCTTGAGGCCATCGATATCACCCGCGACACACGCGAAGTCGAGCCCCGCCCGCTGCATACCGACATCCCCCGCCTGCGTGAGGGGCGCGTGGGCGGCCAGTTCTGGTCCGTCTATGTGCCCGGCGATATCCGTGGCGCGGATGCCGTCATGGCCCAGCTGGAACAGATCGACCTGGCCCGGCGCATGATTATGCGCCATGAGGATTTCCGGCTCGCGACCACTGCCAGCGAAGTCGAAGCGGCGTTCAACGACGGCAAGATTGCTTCACTGCTGGGCATGGAAGGCGGCCATGTGCTGAACAACTCGCTGGCCACTCTGCGCCTGTATCACGAACTCGGCGCCCGCTATCTCACCCTCACCCACAACCAGACCAATGACTGGGCCGACTCGGCCACCGACACGCCCCGCCATGACGGGCTGAGCGATTTCGGCCGGGAAGTGGTGCGTGAAATGAATCGCCTGGGCATGCTGATCGATCTGAGCCACACCCACCCCAAAACCATGCATGATGCACTTGATACTTCCGAAGCGCCGGTGATTTTCTCGCATTCCTCGGCCCGGGGCCTGACCCCTCATCCCCGCAATGTCCCCGATGAAGTGCTGGAACGGCTGCCCGAAAACGGCGGCGTGGTCATGGTGACCTTCGTGCCGTCATTTGTCTCGGAATCCGTACACCAGTGGTGGGCCAGCAAACAGGCCGAGCAGAAGCGACTGGAAACCCTGCACCCGGGCGAGCCGGAACAGGTCGAGGCCCGTCTTGAAGCCTGGGAGGAAGATCACCCCCGACCGCCCGCCACCATTGCCGATGTCGCCGACCATATCGACTACATTCGTGATCGCATCGGCGTTGAATACATCGGGATTGGCGGAGACTATGACGGCATTCGCACGCTGCCCGAAGGACTGGAAGATGTCTCCACCTACCCGGCCCTGTTCGCGGAGCTGTTCCGGCGTGGCTATGGCGAGGCCGAACTGAAGGCCATCGCCGGCGGCAACATCCTGCGTGTGATGCGCGCGGCCGAAGCCGTCGCCGCCCGTCTGCAGCAAGCGCGTGAACCCTCGGATGACCGCTTCGAAGATTTTTCAGATACGTGAAACGGTAAACCAGAAGATATTGCGAGGCCGCCACCCCGTCGGGGCATAGATTCCACGACCCAGCATTACATCATCACTGACAAAGCGAACCTCGTCCGTCAGCGGTCGCATGATGCGGGCATTGCGGGGGTGGTCATAATTGATATTAATCACCCGCAGTTCGGGCGTGAGCTGGCTGGCGCCGGCACTGGCGTAATACCAGCCGGTGCGAATACGCCCCATAAAGCGATTGCTACCTTCGAAGCACCCGGGCTCAAGCTCACGGAACTGCTTCAGATGGCCGAAAAACCGCAGCGGGAGCGGCCCGAACAATCCCCGCACGACCCAGTCTCCGGCCAGTTCAGGGACTTCGGGCACTCGCCCGTTGAGAAATTTCTGCAAATGCGTCATCCGGTTTCTCCCCAACCCTTTACGCGGTGGCACCACCCGTCAGCCAGGCGACCACAAACACGCCCACCATCAACAGGCCAATCAGCAGTTTGGCCACCGAGCTCACCAGAATCCCCACCCAGGCCCCGACCCCGGCCCGGGTGGAGGCCATCAACGTGCCCCGCGCCAGAGCATGGCCAATAAAGGCCCCCGCAAAGGGGCCGATCAGTATGCCCGGCAGACTGAAAAACATCCCCACCAGCAGCCCCAGAGTAGCGCCGATCACCGCCGCCCGGCCGGCGCCGAAACGTCGTGTGGAAGTCGCGGTGGCCCAGAAATCCACCCCCACCGAGGCCACCGCCAGCAAGCCAAGCGCCGTCAGCGTCCACAGCCCGACCTGCTCGAAGCCCCCGGCCCAGGCGCCAAAAAACAGCCCGGCAAAAACCATCGGCACGCCCGGCAGCACCGGCAACAAACTGCCGATCAGGCCGGCCACCACCAGCAATACGCAAAGCGTCCAGAGCAATATTTCAAACACAAACCACCTGCAATAAGGCCTCATCTGAACCGATCATACCGGACTCTGTGTCTGTCTTGAGACCCCTGTCAATTTTTGCTAAATATAAAAAACGCTAATCAAACCAACAAGGAGAATAAGTAAATGCAATTGTCTTGTCTTCGCCACACCACTGCTTTTGTCGCGCTTTTCACGCTGACCATTGCCGGCGCGGGCTGCAGCAGTTCTTCATCAAGCTCTTCAGGCGGCGCCAATGATTCTGAAGAAGGCTCCAACGGGGGCTCGGAAAACGGCGGCGGCGCCACATCCGACTGGGTACCCCTGCTTGAAGACGTCCCGCTGCCGGCCAACAGTATCAGCAGCCAGTCAAATCTTCGCCTGGTCATTGATGACGATGACCGTATTTTTGCGGCCTACGTATACGAAAACCAGGCGGAATGGCGCGACGATCTGGGCGTCTTTGAATACGAAGAAGAAACCGAAGCTGAAGGCGAACCGGCAGCTGAGTGGCATGATCTGGAGCTGAACTCCGAAGCTCGCACAAGCCGCGCCAATCCAGTCATGGTAGCCGGCGCATCGGGCTTCACCCTCGCCTATCACAATGGCGAAAGTGGCCAGCTTGTCTCCCGCAGCTATAACCCGGACAGTGGCTGGACTGCAGAAACCGTTATCTCCGCGAGCATGACGGACTTCTCCAGCGCCGATGGCGCCCGTCATGGCGACACCCGTTATCTAGCCATACATGACGGCGACGACCTGCGTATCTGGGAAAGCGAAGGCCCCACCCTGAATACCAGCCCTGTTATCGGTCCCGCTGACATGGACGACAGTGTGGGGTACTGGAGCATCGCCGCCAATGACGAGGGGCTTCATCTGGCCCATGTCACCGACACGTCCCCGGGAGAAGTTGCCGTTGAAACCTGGTCCGCCAGCAGCTGGACGGAAACTTCGACCCTGGAAATGCCGACGCTGGATGACCAAATCCCGAGACTTGCCATAGCCGGACGTGACGAATATCTGTATCTCGCCGCCGTCCAGCGAACGTGGGACTCTGCTGCTGTAGATAACTGGGTATACGACCTTGTGATCTACGAGGTCAAAGACACCGACCTGGAGCAGCTTGGCCCCAAGGTGATTGACGAAGTGGAATTGTGGGGGATCCCCAAGCTTGAGTTGCACATTGATGATTCTGGCGCACCTGTGGTCTTCTGGTCAGAATACGAGAACATTGACTATGAGGATTATTATTTCGCCCGACTCGAAGACAACGACTGGGCGCTTTTCGGTGACGATCGCATAGAAGATATGCGCAACAGAAACTATTATGCTTCGGCCATCGACAGCGATAACATTCCTTATGTGAACTATTTGATCCCGGCCATCAGAAACCGTGTGATTCACTACACGGAAACCGACTGATAGATCAGCAGTCTGAGCACAGCCTCCGCGATGCAAATACCCGGCTGTATTCGTATCGCGGAGGTTTTTTTTATGTCCGGCAGTCGCTGGTTGGCTGTCGTCACAGCGCGCGTTTTTCGGTAACCTCAATGACAGATATAACAGGCCCATTACCCGGGTACGGGCGCATATCTGAATTCATCAGCCCACGCCGTCAAACGGCATGCCTGAACAGCACCAGCAGCCAAACGTCGCAGTCAAATCGCCAGCCACGCTGTGAAGTTATACAATAAGCTTGTGGCGGTGGCGCAGGCACGAGCTTACCAATACCCTGTATTAATATTCTGTTTTTTAGAGTAACATCATTTTATGTCATCCTGAGTGACGCTGTTAATTCGGAGAATCACGTGATGCCAGACCAGGCTGCAGTCCCGGAGCATTTTGATGTGCTGATTATTGGTGCCGGCATTTCCGGCATCGGCGCCGCCTATTACCTGCAGCGCGAGCTTCCCGGCAAACGATACGCCATTCTGGAGGCCCGGGGCGCCATGGGCGGCACCTGGGACCTGTTTCGCTACCCCGGCATCCGCTCCGACTCCGATCTGCACACCTTCGGTTACGCCTTCAAGCCCTGGACAGACCGCAAGGCCATCGCCGACGCCGACAGCATTCTCGATTACCTGCGGGAAACCGCCGAAGAAAACGGCATCGACCGGCATATCCGCTATCACCGGCGGCTGGTCAGCGCCGACTGGTCAAGCGATGAAGGTCGCTGGCGGGTCGGCATCGAATGCACGGATACCGGTGAAAAGCTCAGCATGACCTGCACCTGGTTGTTCTCGGCCACCGGTTATTATCGCTACGATGAGGGCTACACGCCCCACTTTGAGGGCCGTGAACGCTTTCAGGGGCCGATCATCCACCCCCAGCACTGGCCCGAAGACCTGGACTACGCCGGCAAGCGCATTGTTGTCATCGGCAGTGGCGCCACCGCGGTGACCCTGATCCCGGCCATGGCCCGCGAAGCCGGCCATATCACCATGCTGCAGCGCACCCCAAGCTACATCCTTCCTCTGCCATCGGAAGACCGGGTGACCTTGTTGCTGCAAAAATACCTGTCACCGGAACGCGCCTATAACATCGCTCGGCGCAAGAACATCCTGCGCCAGCGATTGCTCTGGGAATTCTGCCAGCGCTTTCCGAAGCTGGCGCGTCGGCTGATTCGCTGGGTCAACAAAAAAGCCCTGCCCGAAGGCTATCCGGTGGACGAGCACTTCAATCCGCCCTACAACCCATGGGACCAGCGCCTGTGCGCGGTGCCCGACGGCGATCTCTACAAGTCTATTCATGCCGGCAAGGCCGATATTGTCACCGACCACATCGAGACCTTCACCGAGCGTGGCATCAAGCTCAAATCCGGCAAGGAGCTGGAAGCCGACATCATCATTACCGCCACCGGGCTTAACCTGCTGCCCTTCGGTGGCGTCAAATCCACCGTGGATGGCGAGCCCGTGGTGCTGCCCGAAAAAGTCGCCTTCCGCGGCATCATGTTCAGCGGCGTGCCCAATTTCGCCTTTGCCGTGGGCTATACCAACTCCTCCTGGACATTGAAAGTCGATCTCAGTTGCCAGTATTTCTGCCGCCTGCTGGCTTATATGGACAAACACGGCTACGACTACTGCCAGCCGGAACTGCCCGACCCGAACATGCCCACTCGTCCGCTGCTGGATTTTGACGCCGGCTATGTCAAACGCGCCATAGACGAGCTGCCCCGCCAGGGCCCCGGTGAACCGTGGCTGATGTCCATGAGCTACTACACCGACGTCAAGCTGCTCAAGAAACAGCCGGTCGCTCACAAGGACCTGCATTTCTACCGGGTGAAACAAAACGCGGCTGCCGGGGAATCGGCACAGGAACAGCGAACTGCGGCCACCGGCTAGGGAATTGCCATGAACACCCGGGAAAGCACTGCCCCCTGGTGGCAGGATGCCGTTTTCTACCAGATCTACCCACGCAGCTTCCGTGATTCCAACGGCGACGGCGTGGGCGATCTGCGCGGCATCATAGAGCAGCTTGATTATCTTAACGACGGCAAGAACAACACCCGCTCACTGGGCATCGACGCCCTGTGGATCAGCCCGTTTTTCAGGTCGCCCATGCGTGACTGTGGCTACGATATTTCCGACTACAAGGATGTCGACCCCCTCTTTGGCACCATCGACGATGCGCGCGAGCTGATCAGCGCCTGTCATGCGCGTGGCATTCGCGTGATTATTGACCTGGTGCTCAATCACACCAGTGACCAGCACCCCTGGTTCCAGGCCTCCGCCAGCGATCCCGATGGTGACAAGGGCGACTGGTACCTGTGGGCACCCCGGCGGCCCAATAACTGGATCGCGATGCTGGAGCTCAAAAGCGCCTGGTGGTGGGACGAGCGGCGTCAGGCTTACTACCTGGCGACTTTCTCCCGAGAACAACCCGAGGTCAACTGGCGCAACCCGGCCGTACGGGAAGCCATGTATGACGTGGTGCGCTTCTGGCTGGAGATGGGGGTAGACGGCTTTCGCCTGGATGTCATCAACTGGTTTATCAAGGATGACCGACTGCGCAGCAATCCGTGGCACTTCAAGGCCGTGCCGGATATGTTCCAGAAGCACATTTATGACAGAAACCGCCCGGAAACCCTGGACATCTGTCGCGAACTCCGGGAAATAAGCGACAAATACAGCAATACGCCTGATGACGACAAAGTCCTGGTCGGCGAAGTTTTTACCGATGATGCCGATATTGCTGCTTCTTATCATGGCAACGGCAACGACGCCCTGCACATGGCCTTCAACTTCGAGTTCCTGTGGCAGAAGTGGGATGCCCGCGCCTTTCACGACGCCATCCAGCACTGGTATGCGGCCCTGCCCGAGGGCGCCTGGCCCAACTTCACCCTCAGCAACCACGACCAGCCCCGGCATTACAGCCGTTACATGCCCGCCTTCGGTACCCGCGACTATCGCCAGCGCATTGCCCTGGCGCGTGCCCGCGTCGCTGCGGCCATGTTGCTCACCGTGCGCGGCACACCTTTTCTGTATTACGGTGAGGAAATCGGCATGCAAAACGTGCCCCTGAAACGCCATGAAATACAGGACCCGCTGGGCCAGCGCCTGAGCTTTCTCACCCGTGACAAGGGTCGTGCGCCCATGCAATGGGACGCAGGCGCCACCGCCGGCTTCTGCCCGGAGGACGCGCCCCCCTGGCTCCCCGTTCGCCCCGCCGGCACGCAGGCCAACGTCGAGGCCCAGCTCGACGATCCTGACTCCCTGCTTGGCTGGTACCGCACCCTGATCAGGCTGCGCCGCCAGGAGCCCGCCTTGCGGCAGGGGCAACTGCAAATGCTGTGTGACGGCAGCAAGCAGGTTCTGGGATGGCGCCGCCATATGCCTGATGAAACTGGCACCCGCGATATTGTGGTGTTGCTTAACTTCGCCAACCGCACCACCCCACTGCCCGACGGGCAGGTGGATACCGGTACCGTACTCGCCGGCACCCATCGCGATACCGGGGAGGCAGCACACCCCGCAGAACTTCTGCCCCATGAAGTTCTCATCCTGGGGCAGTAATCGACAAGGCCCTGATTACCAAAGGACCATGCCACCATCCTGTCGGGGAGAATTCACCCGCAACATAAAAAAGCCGGTCACAGCACGATGTCCTGTGCTACCGTGCCCAAAACAATGATGGCGCCTGTCTCATGCCTGATACCACTCTGAGTGAACTCAACAGCCTGCTCGGCAACCCGCGCCACACCGCGCCGGTCTGGTGGCCAGTGCGTCTCGCCCGCCGGATAAAGCTGCCTCCGATCATTGCCGGCATCCTGGCTTTTGTTGTATTGCTGACGCTTTATGGTCTCAGCGGACTCATCCCCTGGACACCCGAAGCTCTGGCCGCAAAAGGCACCGAAGGGGTGGGCGAAGCCCTGTTCTATGCTTTCAGCCTGGCGTTTTTGCTAACCCTGACGAATGTAATTCTGCCGGCCGCGCAGCGCGACCTGGACGAGTTGCGCCCGTATCTGGCGCTTGATGACGAACAGATCCTGGCGTGTCGCCGGACCCTGATCCGCCACCCGCGGCCGGATTTGCTGCTGGCCTCCGTGATCGGGGGGACTTTTGGCCTGGTACACACCTGGGCGCTGGGCGACAGCCCGCTGATCCTGATCAATGATTTCAGTTCAATCCTGGCCGTCACCGTACTGAGCCGCATCGCCATCTGGGTGCTGATGTTCCAGCTCGGGTTTCTACTGGTGGCCAATTCACATTTTTTCCAACGCCTGGGCGCCAGCTACCTGCATATTGATCTGTATAACCCGCACAAGCTGTATGCCTTCGGCCGCACGGCCCTGCGTCCAACACTTTTTTTGCTCGGCTTACAGGCCGCCTATCCACTACTGGTGCTGGGCCAGACGGCACTGCAGCCGCTCAGTTTCATCGGTCTGGGTGCCTCGCTGGCACTGGTGTTGTGGCTGTTTTTCGAACCCATGCACGGTGTCCACCGCCAGCTCAAGGCCACACGAGCCCGGGCTTTGGCGGACATAGACCGGCGTCTGGCCTCGCTATGGCAAATGCAGGGCAACACCAGCGTTCCGGAACAGCCCGAAGGCGTTGACGAGGCGACCCGACTGCTGGATCTGCGCCAGCACCTGCACGGCGCGCCTACCTGGCCCCTGGGGCTGGCCGGGGCCCG
>PWYF01000041.1 GCA_003567955.1 Thiotrichales bacterium | reverse complement strand
GGTTGCCTTTGCAAGCACGGCAACGCCGCAGATGGGCGCCGCAGGGCCCGCCCTTCGGGGCTTTACCAGTTAGCCAGCCTCTGCGTTGCGACTTTTCAACGTATTCACGATACGTTTTCAAAGTCGCGCCTTGATCCTGACTAACTGGTAAAGCCTGAGGCGTGACGAATTAATCAGCGTTTCCCTTGAAAATCCGGGCTTTTAACGCTACTATGCGCGCTTACCGGATGCGGGGTGGAGCAGTCTGGCAGCTCGTCGGGCTCATAACCCGAAGGTCGCAGGTTCGAATCCTGCCCCCGCTACCAAGTTTCTTGAACAAGAAAGCCCCGGTCAGGGGCTTTTTTGTTGGTAAAGCGCCGGCATGACAGGAGACACGTGAGATGCGTGAACGTCTTGTGGCAATGCTGGAACCCGTGCTTGCGGGCATGGGCTATGAGCTGGTGCATGTGGAACTGGTCGGCGGTGGACGGGACACCGTGCTGCGGGTGTATATTGACGCCCCTGACGGGATCACGCTGGCCGACTGCGAAACAGTCAGTCATCAGATCAGTGGTTTGCTGGATGTAGAAGACCCGGTACCGGGCAGTTACCAGCTTGAGGTGTCCTCGCCGGGCCTTGACCGGCCATTGGCCAGGGCCGGCGATTTTGAACGCTTTGCCGGGCATCGTGTCCGGGTGAAGCTGGTCGCGGCAGTTGACGGACGACGCAACTATACCGGAGAGCTGCTGGGACATGTGGACGGCCAGGTCAGCCTGGTTGTGGATGGTGAGCGTCACTCGCTGGCGCTGGATGATATTGAAAGTGCTCGCCTGGTCCCTGAAGGACAGGGTCCCGGGCGCCGGAGGCAGGATCGATGAGCAAGGAAATTCTGCTTGTAGTCGAAGCGGTTTCGAATGAAAAGGGTGTTGAGGAAGAGGTCATCTTCGATGCACTTGAGGCGGCACTGGCCTCGGCTACGCGCAAGCGACATGCCGAAGATATTGACGCGCGCGTTGAAATCGATCGTGAAAGCGGCGAATACCGCGCATTCAGGCGCTGGGAAGTACTCGCGGATGACGATGAGGAAAATTTCGAGTCCGAAGACCGCCAGATTCGGCTGAGCGATGCAAAAAAGCAGGATCCGAAGCTTGAAGTGGGCGATTTTATCGAGGAACCCATTGAGGCGGTCGCTTTTGGTCGCATTGCTGCGCAGACCGCCAAGCAGGTCATCGTGCAGAAGGTGCGAGACGCCGAGCGCGCACAGGTGGTGGAGGCTTACCAGGATCGCGTTGGCGAGCTGGTTATGGGTGTCATCAAGCGCGTCGAGCGCAGTGGCGTATACCTGGATCTCGGTGGTAATGCCGAAGGCTTTATCCCGCGTGAGCGGCTGATACCGCGTGAGCCGGTGCGAACCGGCGATCGCCTGCGCGGCTATCTGGAAGAGGTGCGCCCCGAGGCGCGTGGGCCGCAGCTGTTTGTCAGTCGTACCGCACCACAGTTTCTGATCGAGTTGTTCAAACTGGAGGTGCCCGAGGTCGGCCAGGGGCTGATTGATATTCTGGGCGCTGCTCGCGATCCCGGTCTGCGGGCCAAGATCGCCGTGCGCAGCAATGACCCGCGGATTGATCCGGTGGGCGCCTGTGTGGGCATGCGGGGTTCGCGGGTGCAGACCGTTTCCAATGAGTTGGCCGGCGAGCGCATTGATATCATTACCTGGGATGAGAACCCGGTGCAGTTTGTGATCAACGCCATGTCGCCGGCCGAAGTGGTCTCAATTGTGGTGGATGAAGACTCTCACAGCATGGATATCGCCGTGGAAGAGGACAAGCTCTCCCAGGCGATTGGCCGGGGCGGGCAGAATGTGCGTCTGGCCAGTGAACTGTGCGGGTGGGAACTCAATGTCATGAATGAGGCCCAGGCCGAGGAAAAAAGCGAGGCCGAGTCACGTGCCCTGCGTGAAGTATTCATGCGGGCGCTCGATGTCGACGAGGAGCTCGCCAGTGTGTTGGTCCAGGAAGGTTTCTCCAGCCTCGAAGAAGTGGCTTATGTCCCGCTGAGTGAGCTGCTTGAAGTCGAGGAGTTTGATGAGGATATTGTTCAGGAGCTGCGTGATCGCGCCCGTGATGCGCTGCTGGCGCAGGCGATTGCCGGCGACTCCGGTGAAGGTGCCGAGCCGGCCGAGGATCTCCTGAACATGGAAGGCATGGATGAGGACACGGCGCGAAAACTGGCGAGCAATGGCATCGTCACCATGGAGGACCTGGCTGAACAGGCGGTGGACGACCTGCTCGAAATCGAGGGTTTCGATGCCGATCGCGCCGCGCAGCTGATCATGACCGCACGGGCACCCTGGTTCGCCGAGCAAGACCAGGAATGAAAGGCGGTATCACCTTTGCCGGGTTGATATCGTGGGCGTGCGAACAGGTCCCGGGGGACAACAGAAATGGCAGAAGTCACAGTAAAACAGTTCGCCGAGGCAGTGGGCATACCTGTAGAACGGTTGCTCGAGCAATTCGGTGAGGCCGGCCTGAAAGTCAAGGATCCGGACCAGAAGATCACCGAAAAGGAAAAATCACAGCTGCTGACCCACTTGCGCAGCCAGCGGGGGGGTGAAGGCAGGGAACCTCGCCAGATTACCCTCAAGCGCAAATCCACCAGTGAGCTCAAGCTCTCTGGCGGGCGTGGCAGCACCAGCAAGACTGTCAGCGTGGAAGTGCGCAAGAAGCGCACCTACGTTAAACGCAGTGTGATCGAGGAAGAGCAGCGCGAGAAGGCCGAGGAAGAAGCCCGCCTGGCCGAGGAAGAAGCGCGCAAGGTGCGCGAGGCCGAGGAGCAGGAAAAAGCGGCACGTGAAGCTGAAGAGCAAAAGGCTGCCGAGGAAAGTGAGGCGCGCGACCGGGAGCAGGAAGCAGTCGAGGCCGAAGCGGCCCGCGAGGCTGCTGAACAGGCGGCACGTGAGGAAGCCGAACGCGAGGCGGCCGAGCAGGAGTTGCGCCGCCAGGAGGCTGAAAAACAGGCTGCCACCCCGGCACCGGCAGCGGAGGACACACGCAAGCGCAAGGGCAAGGCCCGCGCAGCGGATGAGGATGATCGCCATACCAAGTATGGCCGCCAGGAATTGCACGTTGCCGAAGGTAGTGGCAAGCGGCGCAAGAAAGGCGGCAAGGCCGGTCGCATCAGTCGGCGTCAGCAAAACGAAAACCCGCATGCCTTTGAGCGCCCCACCGCGCCGGTGGTTCGGGATGTCACCATCCCCGAAACCATTGCCGTGAGTGAGCTGGCCCAGAAAATGGCGGTCAAGGCCAGCGAAGTCATCAAGACCATGATGAACATGGGTGCAATGGCCACCATCAACCAGGTGATCGACCAGGAGACCGCTGCGCTGGTGGTGGAGGAAATGGGCCACAACGCCAAAATGCTCAGCGATGAAGCCACCGAAGAGCAGTTGCTTGAAGAAGGCTTCGAGGGCAACTGGGGTGAGCCTGAGCCGCGTTCGCCGGTGGTGACGGTGATGGGCCATGTCGACCATGGCAAGACCACTCTGCTGGACCATATTCGCAGCACCAAGGTTGCAGCGCGTGAGGCGGGTGGCATTACCCAGCATATTGGTGCCTACCGGGTAGAAACCGACAGCGGGGTGATGACCTTCCTGGATACCCCGGGGCATGCGGCTTTTACCTCCATGCGTGCACGTGGCGCCAAGGTCACCGATATCGTCATTCTGGTGGTCGCCGCCGATGACCAGCTGATGCCCCAGGCCATTGAAGCTATCCATCATGCCCGGGCTGCCGAGGTGCCGATCATCGTGGCCATCAACAAGATGGACAAGCCCGAGGCCGATCCCGAGCGGGTGCGCAATGACCTGGTCAAGCATGAACTGGTGCCTGAGGACTGGGGGGGTGACACCATGATCTTCCCCATCTCCGCGCTCAAGGGCGAAGGGGTTGAGGAGCTGCTCGAAGGCGTGCTTTTGCAGGCCGAGGTACTGGAGCTCAAGGCGCCGGTGGAAGGCCCTGGTCAGGGTTCCGTGGTGGAATCCACCCTCGACAAGGGCCGCGGTCCTGTGGCTACAGTGTTGATCCAGAAAGGCCAGCTCAAACGTGGTGATATTGTGCTCTGCGGCCAGGAATATGGCCGGGTCCGGGCCATGTTTAATGAGGCGGGTGAGCAGGTCGAGACGGCGGGTCCCTCCACCCCGGTACAGTTGCTGGGATTGTCAGGCACACCGGATGCCGGCGATGAAGTCATGGTCATGGCTGATGAGCGTAAAGCGCGTGAACTGGCCATGCATCGGCAGGAGCGCCAGCGTGATGTGAAGCTTTCGCGCCAGCAGGCCGCGAATCTGGAGAATGTCTTTAATCGCATGGGTGAAGGCGAGCAGCAAAGCCTGAACCTGGTGGTGAAGGCGGATGTCCAGGGCAGTGCCGAGGCCCTGCAGGAGTCGCTTTCCGGACTTTCCAATGAGGAAGTTGAAGTCAAGATTGTCGCCACCGGTGTGGGTGGTATCACTGAATCTGACGTCAACCTGGCGCTGGCCTCCGACGCCATTATTATGGGCTTCAATGTGCGCGCCGATGCTGCGGCACGCCGGCTGATCCAGGAGCACGAAGTTGATGTGCGCTATTACAGCGTGATCTACGAAGCACTGGATCAGGTCCGTGGTGCCGTCAGCGGCATGATGAAGCCGGTGGTGCGCGAGAATATTACCGGTATCGCCGAAGTGCGTGATGTGTTCCGTTCCTCGCGTCTGGGGGCGGTTGCCGGTTGCCTGGTGGTAGAAGGTGTGGTCAAACGGGCCAACCCCATCCGGGTGTTGCGTGACAACGTGGTGGTGTTCGAAGGCGAACTCGAATCACTTCGCCGTTTCAAGGATGATGTCAATGAAGTCAAGGCAGGCACTGAGTGCGGCATTGGCGTCAAGAACTACAATGATGTGCAGCCGGGAGACCAGATTGAGGTCTTCGAGCGCATCGAGGAACGCCCCGACGCCTGACCGGGCCCGTTCCGGTCACCGGACCACAACGGTGGAGCAGGTTATGCCCAGGGATTACCCGCGACATCGCCGGGTGGCGGAGCAGTTGCGACGCGAACTTGCCGAGCTGATCCGGGACTACGTCAAGGATCCGCGCCTGGGACCGGTCACTGTCACTCACGTGGCGGTTTCCCGCGACCTTGGCTGGGCCGATATCCAGGTAGCCTTTCTGGCCGACACTACCGAGTGTGAGCAGCGTCTGGCGATTCTGGGCGGGGCGGCCGGCTTCCTGCGTCGCCAACTCGGGCGACGGATGCGGATCCGCACCGTGCCACAACTGCGTTTTCACTATGACCAGAGCCTTGACCATGCCCAGCATATCGACCAGCTGATCGCCAGGGCGCGGGCTTCCGACCGTCAGCGTGATGATGAAGACTGAAACAACGCCGATGTGGCCAGTGACTCAAGAGGTGTTTTGATGGGGCGTCGAGGTGGTGGCAACAAGGGGCGCCCGGTCAATGGCATCCTGCTGCTCGACAAACCGGCAGGGCTGTCTTCCAATGCCGCCCTGCAACAGGTTAAACGCCTGTACCGTGCGCGCAAGGCCGGGCATACGGGAAATCTCGACCCCCTGGCCACCGGTATGCTGCCGATCTGTTTCGGGCAGGCCACCAAGGTGTCGGCCTTTCTGCTGGATGCGGCCAAGTACTACCGCGTGACGATGAAGCTGGGTGAGCAGACCACTACGGGGGATGCCGAGGGCGAAGTCAGTGCTACTGGTCCTGCCGATGCCGCAGTTGTGGACAGGGTGGTGGGAGTGCTGGACAAGTTCCATGGTGAA
Organism: Thiotrichales bacterium; assembly: GCA_003567955.1. Taxonomy (GTDB): domain Bacteria; phylum Pseudomonadota; class Gammaproteobacteria; order UBA5335; family SLRW01; genus SLRW01. The sequence continues at coordinate 2,859 of PWYF01000041.1, read as the reverse complement.
ATCGAACAAATCCCGCCCATGTACTCGGCCCTGAAGCACAAGGGCGAGCGGCTGTACAAGCTGGCGCGGGAAGGACGCGAGGTGGAACGCCCCGCGCGTCGTGTGACTATCCACAGCCTGCAATTGATTGAGCGTGGTGCGGACTATCTTAGCCTTGATGTGCACTGTTCCAAGGGCACTTATGTGCGCACCCTGGTTGAGGATCTGGCAGCAGCGGCAGAAAGTTGTGCGCATGTCTCGGCCCTGCGACGGCTCGGTGTGGGGCCGTATATGGATGCCCCCATGTGGACACTGGATGCACTGGAAACCATTGCCGTGGACGAGGGTGAGAGCGGACTGGATCGTTTGTGCCTGTCCCTGGACAGTGCTCTCAGTGAGTGGCCGGAAGTGGAAGTCACGGGCGACAGTGCCTACTATCTGCGGCGGGGTAATCCCGTGCTGGTGCCGCGTTCACCCGCCCAGGGCTGGGTTCGGCTGTATGAAAGTGCGGGCCGTTTCATGGGGATGGGCGAAATTCTTGATGACGGTCGGGTGGCGCCGCGGCGGTTGATGTCTACTGCCGGGGAGCGTTGACTGCAGTAACCGGCTTGTGTTGAAGACAGGCCCCATGTAAGTTTGGGCCTGAAGAGCAACCCTGGAAGATGGGCTGAAAATGAATCCGAATTTTCTTGAATTTGAACAACCTATTGCCGATCTTGAAGCCAAGATCGAGGAATTGCGCTTTGTTGGCGATGACAGCGAGGTCAACATCAGCGAGGAAATTGCACGGCTGGAGGCCAAGAGCCGTAGCCTGACCGAGTCAATTTTCTCTTCGCTCAGTGCCTGGCAGGTGGCCCAGCTGGCACGCCATCCGCGCCGCCCCTACAGCACCGATTATATCGAGCATGTATTTACCGACTTCCAGGAGCTGCATGGTGACCGGGTGTATGGGGATGACCCCGCCATCGTTGGCGGGCTGGCCCGTCTGCGCGGTCGTCCGGTGATGGTGATCGGCCAGCAAAAGGGCCGGGATACCCGTGAGAAGCTGCACCGCAACTTCGGCATGCCGCGGCCAGACGGCTATCGCAAGGCCCTGCGTCTGATGACCATGGCCGAGCGTTTCGGTCTGCCGGTAGTCACCCTGATTGACACCCCCGGGGCGTTCCCGGGTATTGATGCCGAGGAACGCGGCCAGAGCGAAGCCATTGCTCGTAACCTGCTGGAAATGTCACGTCTGCGCACCCCCGTATTGTGTACGGTGATCGGCGAGGGCGGTTCCGGCGGTGCGCTCGCCATTGGCGTGGGTGATCGTGTGGCCATGCTCCAGTACAGCATCTACTCGGTGATTTCGCCCGAGGGGTGTGCCTCGATTCTGTGGAAAGACTCCGCCAAGGCCCAGGAAGCCGCTGCCGCTATGGGGATCACCTCCGCCCGATTGCTGGAGTTGGGCTTGATTGACCAGGTGGTGGAAGAGCCGCTGGGGGGCGCTCATCGTGACCCCGAGGCCATGTACCGGACGCTGGGCGATTATCTGTTCAACAGTCTGCAGGAACTCGACACGCTGGATATCCGTGGCCTGCTTGATGCCCGTTACGAGCGTATTCTGGCCCACGGCAATTTCCGCGAAAGTGCCTGAGTGATCAGTGCCAGTGGCGGACAGTATTCCTGCTGTAACGCACCACGAGGGCACCCATCCCGCGCCGGATGGCTGTGAGCTCTACTGGCAGAGCTGGCGTCCTGAATCCCCGCACGCGCAACTGTTAATCCTGCACGGTTTTGGCGAACACAGCGGTCGCTACCGGCGACTGGCCGGCGAGCTGGTGGCTGCCGGGGTTGCCGTGCATGCCTTTGATCACCGGGGGCATGGCCGATCCGGCGGGGCCCGGGGCCGGATCCGGCGCTGGGCTGATTTTCGCCGTGATGCGGGGCACATGGCCGGCGTACTGGCGGATGCGTCCCTGCCCCTGTTTTTCTATGGCCACAGCATGGGCGGGCTGATGGTGCTTGATTATGCCCTGCGGGGTGAAGCCCCCGAGCCCGCCGGTGTGATTGCCTCGTCGCCTTTTCTGTGGCCTGAATCTGTACCGGCCTGGCGTCGTGCGTTGGCCGCGGTCGCGGCTGCGTTGGCGCCCGGATTTACCGAATCCGCTCGCATTGATGCCCGGCTGCTGTCGCGTGATCCGGCGGTGGTGCATGACTACGAGCAGGATCCCCTGGTGCATGGAGAGATCAGCGCGCGCCTGGCCCACGAAATGTTCAGTACCGCCAGGCGCACTCGTGGCGCCGGCGCGGGTATTCGCCAGCCTCTGTTGATTGTGCAGGGCGAGGATGATCGACTTTGCCCGGCGCAGGGCAGTGAACGCTTCTTCGCCGGCGTCACTCATCCCGACCGTATCCGCCGCACCTGGCCGCAAACCCGCCACGAACCCCACAACGACCTCGACCGCGACGAAGTCATCACCACCATCCGTGAATGGCTCCTCGCGCGACTTTGATCTCATATCCTCACGCAAAGCCGCCAGGCCGCAAAGAAAAAATCTGAACCATGAAGAGCACGAAGATCATGAAGGGGTTAATGGTGGAGGCGGCTGATATCGTGTGGGCGAGTACCCGGATAGCACGGGGCTCTGGTTCACGGAGTGGTAACCCGTTATCAGGCATTTCCCGTCATTCCCGCGCCGGCGGAAATCCAGAAACCGTGCATAACCGCCCTGGGTCGCCGCCTGCGCGGGGGTGACAGCACCCAAAATCAGTCCGTCCGCACAACCCTTCATGATCTTCATGCTCTTCATGGTTAGCTTTATTGGTTTTAGACTTAAATCAAACGCCCGCGCGAGGCGCGGATCAAAAGCCGTTGCGGATATAGACTTCGTCGAGCGG
>PWYF01000092.1 GCA_003567955.1 Thiotrichales bacterium | reverse complement strand
TGGCTCAGGACAGTTTGATCTGCGGTTTTTCAGGATGGGGGCGGTACAATGTGACAATATGGCCCATGCGCTGAACCAGCGCCGCGTTGAAGTTCTGGCCCAGGGCGTCAATGATGGCGTCGCGCTCGGCCGGGTCATCATGGCGTACCCGCACCTTGATCAGTTCGTGGTTGGCGAGTTCCTCGTTGACCGTTCGGGTCACGGCTTCGGAAAGCCCGGCGGCGCCAATCAACACAACCGGCTTGAGTTTGTGGGCAAGGCTGCGCAGATGACGCTTCTGGCGAGGGCTGAGATGCATTGTGATTTTCCGGGTGATGGGCCGCTTCGGCAGGCTATTGTGAAAGGTGGATAGATGGTACGCAAGCGGGGCAGCAGCCAGCGCTGGCTGGATGAGCATTTCAATGACCCCTGGGTGAAGCAGGCCCGGCGCGAGGGGTGGCGGGGCCGGGCCGTCTACAAGCTGGCCCAGATTGACGCCCGTGACAGGCTGTTGCGCCCGGGCATGACGGTGATTGACCTTGGCGCCGCGCCTGGCGGCTGGAGCCAGTACGCCGCCGAAAAGGTGGCCCCGGGCGGGCGTGTGATCGCGCTGGATGTGCTGGCTATGCCGCCGCTCAAGGGCGTGGAATTCATTCAGGGCGATTTTACCGAGCAGGGTGTACTTGAAATGCTGCGCGCCAGCCTGTCAGGGCAGCCGGTGGATGTGGTGATGTCGGACATGGCCCCCAACATGAGTGGCATGCGAGCGGTGGATCAGCCGCGTGCCATGCATCTGGCCGAACTGGCACATGCGCTGGCTGTGGAGGTTTTGTCTCCCGGCGGTGATTTGCTGGTCAAGGTCTTCCAGGGAGAGGGGTTTGATGCCTTTCTGGCCGAGCTCAGGGCGGATTTCCCCCGGGTGCTGACACGCAAGCCCGAGGCGTCCCGTGATCGCAGTCGGGAGGTCTACCTGCTGGCCCGGAACTATCAATTGTAGTATGGTCCAATGCATATCGGGCAGGCAGTTTGCTGTGTTGGCAGGGCGGTTGTGACAGCCTGATTTCCCCTCGCCGGGCCCGCTCCCGGCACGAGTTGCGTCAAGAGGATTGTCCCTTTGAACGATATGACAAAAAACCTGATCCTGTGGCTGGTTATCGCCGTGGTGCTGATGGCGGTATTCAACAATTTCGGTGCCCCCGAGCAACCGGTTGAGGAAATCAATTACTCCGCCTTTCTGTCAGATGTGCGTGCCGGTCGTGTGGACACGGTCGAAATCGATGGTCAGAAGATCGAAGGGGTGTGGCGCAATGGCGAGAACTTCCGTACCTACAGCCCCGAGACCAATAATTCGGCGCTGATCGGTGACTTGCTTGACCACAACGTAACCATTGAAGGCCGTGAGCCTGACAGCCCTTCGGCGCTGTGGCAGATCTTCCTGTCCTGGTTCCCCTTCCTGTTGCTGATTGCGGTGTGGATTTACTTCATGCGCCAGATGCAGGGCGGCGGTGCCGGTGGCCGCGGCGCTTTCAGTTTTGGCAAAAGCAAGGCGCGCCTGCTGGGCGAAGACCAGGTCAAGGTGACTTTTGCCGATGTGGCCGGGGTGGAAGAGGCCAAGGAGGAAGTTGAGGAACTGGTGGACTTCCTCAAGGAGCCGCAGAAATTCCAGCGCCTGGGAGGCACTATTCCTCGCGGCGTGTTGATGGTGGGGCCGCCCGGGACAGGCAAGACCTTACTGGCACGGGCTATTGCCGGTGAGGCGAAAGTGCCGTTTTTCACCATCTCCGGCTCCGACTTTGTGGAAATGTTCGTCGGCGTCGGGGCTTCCCGTGTGCGTGACATGTTCGAGCAGGCCAAGAAGCACGCGCCCTGCATCATCTTTATTGACGAGATTGATGCCGTCGGCCGCCATCGTGGCGCCGGCATGGGTGGTGGTCATGATGAACGCGAGCAGACACTGAATCAGCTGCTGGTGGAAATGGACGGCTTTGAGGGTAACGAGGGCGTGATCGTGATTGCAGCGACCAACCGTCCGGACGTACTGGATCGTGCACTGCTGCGTCCCGGTCGCTTTGATCGACAGGTGCCGGTGGGCCTGCCGGATGTGCGTGGCAGGGAGCAGATTCTGCGTGTACACATGCGCAAGACCCCGATCGCGGATGATGTGGATCCGGCGGTGATTGCGCGTGGTACGCCGGGCTTTTCCGGCGCGGATCTGGGCAATCTGGTGAATGAGGCCGCCTTGCTGGCAGCGCGGAGCAACCGGCGTCTGGTCGATATGGAGATGCTGGAGAAGGCCAAGGACAAGATCATGATGGGCACCGAGCGCCGCTCCATGGTCATGAACGAGGATGAAAAGCGCCTCACGGCCTATCACGAATCCGGCCATGCGATTATCGGGCTTTCCCTGGACGGACATGACCCTGTGCACAAGGTCAGCATCATGCCGCGTGGTCGGGCCCTGGGGGTCACCATGTTTCTGCCCGAGGAGGATCGTTACAGTCACAGCCGCAAATATCTGGAAGCGCGTCTGTGCAGCATCTTTGGCGGGCGGCTGGCCGAGGAAATGATCTTTGGCAATGACAATGTCACCACCGGCGCGTCGGATGATATCGAGCGGGCCACGGAAATTGCCCGCAACATGGTCACCAAGTGGGGGCTGTCGGATAATCTCGGCCCGCTCAATTACAGCGACGAAGAGCAGCAGGCCTATCTTGGTCAGCCGCCACGCCAGCCGATCTATTCCGAGGAAACACAGCAGACCATCGACAAGGAAGTGCGCCTGATCATTGATCGTAATTACCGCAAGGCACGCGAGATCCTGGAAGCCCACATGGACAAGATGCACGCCATGGCGGACGCGCTGATGAAATACGAGACCATCGATCGCAAACAGATTGATGCCATCATGCGTGGCGAGGAGCCACCCGAACCGGCTGACTGGAAAGACGGTGGCCCCCCGGCCGGTGCCAGCTCTGCCGGTGAGTCGGCCTCAGAGGATGAGCCTTCCCGGCAGCGTGGAGAAGGCAGCAAGGAGGCGCCGGGGCCGGCCTCCTGAGCGTGCTTTCGGTACCAGGTTTTCACGCCGGCTGCCATGGCAGCCGGTTTTGCTTTGGGGACAGGGAATAATCTTGCAGCTTCAATGTGGTCGTCACTGTCTTGATCTGGATTACCCGCGGGTGATGGGGGTACTCAACGTCACGCCGGATTCCTTCTCCGACGGCGGCGAGTTCCTGGACCGTGCCGCGGCGGTCGAGCGGGCGCTGACTATGCAGGCCGAAGGCGCGGCGATTGTGGATGTGGGCGGAGAATCCACGCGTCCTGGTGCCACCCCGGTGACGGTGGAGGAAGAGCTGGCGCGGGTGATTCCGGTGATAGAGGCGCTGGCCGGGCAGCTGTCTATTCCGGTTTCGGTGGATACCAGTAAACCGGAGGTCATGCGTGAAGCGGTGCGGGCCGGCGCCGGCCTGATTAATGATGTGCGCGCGCTGCAGCTTCCGGGTGCGCTCGCGGCGGCACGCGAATGCGCGGTGCCGGTGTGCCTGATGCATATGCAGGGGCAACCCGGCCACATGCAGGCTGATCCGCGCTATGCTGACGTGGTTACCGAGGTGCTGGATTTCCTGTGTCAGCGTGTCGAGGCCTGTGAGGCAGCCGGTGTTGCCCGTGAGTGTTTGTTGCTTGATCCCGGCTTCGGTTTTGGCAAGACTCTGACGCATAATCTGGAAATACTGGCGGCACTTGAGCGCTTTTCGGAGCCCGGCTTGCCGGTGCTGGTGGGTATGTCACGCAAGTCCATGATAGCCCGCGTGCTTGACCATGACACCGGCGACCGGATTTATGGCAGTGTGGCTGCGGCGGTGCTGGCGGCGAGCCGGGGAGCACGGGTGATTCGTGTACACGATGTGCAGGCCACTGCGGACGCGTTGGCGATGGTGCGCGCGGTGACAGAAGTGACGGGAGAGAAGCGCTCTTGAGCAGACGTTATTTTGGCACCGATGGTATTCGTGGTCGGGTGGGCGAGGCCCCTATGACCCCGGAGTTTGTTCTGCGTCTGGGTTACGCGGCAGGCCAGGTATTTGCCGAGGAGGGTACCTCAACGGTGCTGATTGGAAAGGATACGCGGCTGTCCTGCTATATGTACGAGTCGGCCTTGCAGGCGGGGTTTTGTGCCGCCGGGGTTAATGTACGACTGCTTGGGCCCATGCCCACTCCGGGGGTGGCTTATCTGACCAAGACATTCCGCGCCAGTGCCGGCGTGGTGATAAGTGCGTCACACAACCTCTGCCACGACAACGGTGTGAAGTTTTTTGCCACTAATGGCAGCAAATTGCCGGACCAGACCGAAGAAGCCATAGAGGCCCGTCTGGATACATCTGTAAGCGGCTTTGATGCCTCGAAACTGGGCCGGGTGAGTCGTATTAACGACGCCCAGGGCCGCTATGTTGAGTTCTGCAAGGGTGCGGTGGGCTCACGCATCAGTCTGACCGGCATGCGCATTGCCCTGGACTGCGCCAATGGTGCGACTTATCACATCGCGCCTCATGTACTCAGGGAACTCGGGGCGGAAGTTATCGCCATGGGGGTAGAGCCGGACGGGCTGAATATCAATCGTGATTGCGGATCGACTTCGCCCGGAGCACTGGCTTCGCTGGTGCGCGAGAGCCGGGCTGATCTCGGTATCGCCCTGGACGGCGACGGTGATCGCGTCGTGCTGGTTGATCGTCACGGGCAAGTGCTTGATGGCGACACATTGCTTTATATCATTGCGCTTGATCGCCACCGTACCGGCGCCCTGAAGGGGCCGGTGGTAGGCACCCAGATGAGCAATCTGGGGCTGGAGCAGGCCTTGCAGGCCGAAGGCATTGGTTTTGAACGGGCCCGGGTTGGTGATCGGCACGTGCTGGAAATGCTGTGGCGTCAGGGTGGCAATATTGGCGGAGAGTCCTCCGGGCATATCCTGTGTCTGGACCGCGCCAGCACCGGCGATGGCATTATTTCCGCCCTGCAGGTGCTGGCGGTTATGGTGACGACCGGCAAGGATCTGGATGCACTGGTTGCCGGCCTGACCATGTTGCCCCAGGTGATGATCAACGTTCCGCTCAACGGCCGGGATGTGATGCAGCACGAAGACGTGCGCAAGGCGGTCAGTACCGTTGAAAACGCACTTGCTGGCAAGGGTCGGGTATTATTGAGGCCCTCCGGTACCGAACCTCTGATCCGGGTGATGGTGGAAGGTCCGGATGAGAAGCTGGTGCGTGGTCATGCTGAACACATTGCCGAAGCTGTGCGGCAGGCGCAGGGTTGATTTTGTCTGATCCCGGTCCATTATCGCGCCGGGGCCGGCTATTGGCGTATCATGCCCGGCGGGATGTCGGGATAAACCGCTTTTAATGGAGTTGTCATGCTGCTGAGTATTCGTGACCGGGCCCGGGGCTGGGTGGCCTGGCTGATTGTAGGCCTGATTTCAGTGCCCTTCGCCCTGTGGGGTCTGCACAGTTATTTTACGGGCCCGGATGAGCGGATCGTGGCCGAGGTCGGCGGTGAGGAGATCACCGATACCCAGTATCGCCGCGCCTTCCAGATGCGGGTGCAGGAATTGCGCGATGCCTGGGGTGATCAGTTTCCGCCGGAATTGCTGGATGATGAACGATTCCGCGAAAGCGTACTTGAAGGCGTGGTGGCCCAGACCCTGTTGCAACAGTTTATAGCGGACCAGGCCTTTGCCGTCTCCGATACCCATCTGGCCCGGAATATTCGCAGTATCCAGGCCTTTCACGCCAATGGCGGCTTTTCCGATCAGCGCTACCAGCAAATGGCCCGCATGCAATATGGTTCGGTTAGCGCCTTTGAAAGCGAGATGCGGCGTTCGCTGCTGAATGAACAGCTTACCAGTGGCATTGGAGATTCTGCGGTAATCACTGACCGCGAGTTTGCCCTGCTCGTCGGCGTGCGTTATCAGCAGCGTGAAATCGAGTATCTGCGAATCGCCGCCGAGCGTTTTGCCGATCAGGTGCGCTATGACGAATCGGATATTGAAGCTTTTTACCAGGCCAATCAGGACCGTTTCCGGACCCGGGCCCGGGTCCGGCTGGCTTATCTGGAACTTGATCCCGAGGTTGTTGCCGCTGAAATCTCGGTCAGCGAGGAAGATTTGCGGCGCATGTATGAGGCTGAACAACATCGTTTCATCACCCCCGAGGATCGTCGTGCCAGCCACATTCTGATTTCCCTCGACAACCGCGAGGGTGAAGAAGCCCTGGCGCTGGCAGAAGAACTTCATGCGCGACTTCAGGCCGGGGAGGGTTTCTCCGAACTCGCCGGTGAATATTCGGAAGACCCGCTGTCGGCCCAGGACGGTGGCGACCTGGGCTGGGTATCACGCGATGACATGGTGCGTGCCTTTGAAGATGCCCTGTTTGCGCTGGAGCAGGGCGCGATCAGTGAACCGGTGCGGACCCGTTTCGGTTTTCACCTGATTCGGCTTGATGACGTGCGTGGCGGAGAAGTGACGCCATTCGAGGACGTGCGTGATGAGCTTGAGGAAAGTTATCGCCGCGATCGTATCGAGCAGGATTTCTTCGACATGTCGGAAGCGCTCGCCGACATGACGTTTGATCATGGCGGCAGCCTGGAGCCTGCAGCCGATTACCTGGATCTGGAGATCCGGGAGACGGACTGGTTTAGCCGGGAAGGTGGCGAAGGTATTGCCCGTCATTCCAGGGTTGTGGAAGAGGCTTTTATGCCGGAAGTGCTTGAGGAGGGCCTTAACAGCGCACCCATCGAGCTTGCCGACGGCCTGATGCTGGTGGTGCGGCGGCTGGAGCATGAACCGGCGCGGGTGCGGGACCTGGAAGAAGTGCGCGAGGACGTTGAGGCTGCCTTGCGTGCCGAGCGTGCCCGCGAAATGGCCCGTGAACAGGGTATGGAACTGCTCTCGGCGCTGCGCGAGGGGGCGCTGGACTGGGATGCAGCAGTGCGTGAGGCTGGCGTTGATGTGAGCGGGCCGCTGGTGATCAGTCGCGGCAGTCGTGAAGTGTCCGCCGAGGTGGGACAAACCGCCTTCCGCTTGCCCCGTCCTGATGACGGTGTCAGCCTGGGAGAGACCGAGACCGCCAGCGGTGATTTCGTGCTGATCCGGGTGCTCGAGGTGAAAGACGGTGACCTGGCTGATCTGGGTAACGACGAGCGCCGCGAGCAGCAGCGGCAATTGGCCCGGATGCGCGGCAATACGGAACTGGACGCCTTCATCAATTCGCTGCGAGAGCGTGAGCGCGTCCGCCTGTATACAGACAGACTCTGAAGCTGAGCCCCCGGGTTGCCCCGGGGGATGCTTTCAGCAAGAGAGCAGCTAGCTGCTGGCCAGCCCCACGATGTTATAGCCGCTGTCGACGAACAGGATTTCGCCGGTGATGCCGGAGGCCAGATCCGAGCACATAAAGGCAGCGGCGTTACCCACTTCTTCAATGGTCACATTGCGTTTGAGCGGGGCGCCTTCCTCGGCTTTTTGCAACATGCCGCGGAAGCCGCTGATGCCGGCCGCCGCGAGGGTCTTGATGGGCCCGGCGGAAATCGCATTCACGCGAATGCCTTCGCCACCCAGGTCGTAGGCCATGAAGCGCATGTTGGCTTCAAGACTGGCCTTGGCGGGGCCCATGACGTTGTAGTTGGGCAGCGCCCGGATTGAGCCCATGTAGGTCAGTGTCAGCATGGCGCCATTGCGGCCCTGCATCATGGGGCGCGCGGCCCGGCCGAGGGCGACGAAGCTGTAGGCGCTGATGTCGTGCGAAAGCTTGTAACCCTCGCGTGTGACTGAATCCACGTAATTGCCTTCCAGTTCTTCGCGCGGTGCAAAGCCGATGGAATGCACGAGGATATCGAGGCCATCCCAGTGTTTTCCCAGTTGGTCGAAGAGACCGGTGATGGAGGCGTCGTCACTGACGTCACATTCAAAACACAGTTCGGAATCACATTTTGCGGCAAGATCGTGCACGCGCGAGCCGAGCTTTTCAGTCTGATAGGTAAAGGCCAGTTCCGCCCCTTCCCGATGCATGGCCTGGGCGATGCCCCAGGCAATGGAACGGGTACTTGCCACACCGGTGATCAGGGCGCGTTTGCCAGAAAGAAATCCCATGAGGCTGTCCTTGTTAAGTTGTTTGCCAATGTTTAAGGAAACGCTGATTAATTCGTCACGTCTGAAGCGGGCCCTGCGGGGCTTTGCCAGCAGATCAGCCTCGGCGTTGCGACTTTTCACCGTATCCGCGATACGCTTTCAAAGTCGCGCCTTGATCCTGGTCTGCTGGCAAAGCCTGAGGCGCGACGAATTAATCAGCGTTTCCTTAAGTGTTAGGATTTAAGTCGCGGGATGGATCGGTGCAGGGCTGAATTTCTGCGACACGCGCCGACAGTTGCGAAGAAGGCCCCTGAAGGGGCCTTTTCTATTAGTGGTGGATGTATACAGGCTTACCTGGCGGCCTGGCTGCAAAAATCATCTTTCTAGAACCATTTATTATCTCGCGTTTATTTCGCGGCTGTTTTTGCTGTGATTTGCGCAGTAGTGCGGTGCTTTTTGTATTGCCCGCCCTGAGTTGGCCTGTATACTTATGCGCATAATGTATATTAAGTTAAATTACGTATATCGTGAACAAGGCCTGCCAAGGCGGGCAAGCCAAGGCACGCCCCTTCCAGGCTTTCTACGGGATATCAGGTGGCGGCCTTAAAACGTAACCACGTAATCACTTAATCACGTAATCACGCCGGGCCCCCGGCCCGGAATTGGTGCGGCTGGCCGGACTTGAACCGGCACGGGCTTTCGCCCACGAGATTTTAAGTCTCGAGTGTCTACCAATTCCACCAC
>PWYF01000133.1 GCA_003567955.1 Thiotrichales bacterium | reverse complement strand
TTCTGGATTCCCGTCCCCGACCGGAGTCGAGGATGACGTTCCTGCGCGGGAATGACGAGAAGCACCAGACACCGTTTACCACCCAGCTAACCGAACCCATCAAGCTACCCGGGCACCCGCCTCCACGACATCAGCCACCCTCAACAATCCTTCCCTTCATGCCCTTCATGCGCTTCATGTTAAGGCTTTTATCCCATCTCACCGCACCACAAACACATCCCGGTCAGGCCCCCCAAGTACGTCAGGTGTCGCCGTCTGAAAACTGAACACTTCAAGCTTAATCATTCGTCGCGCCCAAGCGTTTCCTTAAAACTCCCTTACGCCATGTGGGCGTTGCCCGAGCAGAACAACCTGGATCGCCGTCTCCGTAAAGCAAGTATTGACGCCCCCCCTTCTCTGGATAGGGTTACAAATAAAACGATTAAAAAAATGGCGAAAACTTGAATTTGCCTGTCCGTTGATTGATTAGAGCTATTGGGGGGAAACATGGATTTCTGTGGACGATTGGCCGCGCGGATGATCGCGGCTGCTGTTCTATCGTGTTTATCTGTTCCAGCACATGCGATCACTTCGCAATTCGACGCTCTTGTCCAGGCCCCCGTGGACGCTGGCGACTGGGTTGATATAGAAAATAATCTCTATGAACGACAAGATCACTGGGCTGTTGGCGCGCGCGTTCAGCTGAAAGACATTTGGGTGGATCAAGACGGGGAGACTGTTTATGCAGCCGAGCCTGGGGACACCTGGGTCTGGCGTTGGCGTCATGTCGCGTCAGGGCAAGTATTCCATGAGGACAGCATTACTTATCATGGCGGGGAGGATTTGTGCTGGAGTACGGGCTATTGTGGCGTGGTCACGCAATGGGCTGTGGTCGCCGGCCTGCAGTGCATGCCCGAGGACATGCGGGTCAATGTAGAGACTTATTTTAACGAAACATTCCTGGGCGCGGATAATTTCGTGCCAACACAGTTCGTGCCGGAACCTAAAATATCCATCACATCAAATACAATTCATCCGTATGTGCCTTCACGAGGCACTCCCGGCACTATCACTCATTTGCCTGAAATCGAGGCGGAAACGACCGAGATTGCTGTTTTAGTAGTTGACGATCTCGGCTGTAACGTTCCCTTGGAAGACGTCGAGGTAAAACTGGAAAGTTTCATTGTTCCTGAATCGGGTGGCCATCTGCATTTCGCAGAATCGGATATCGGTGGCACTGGACTGTTCATCTATGAGGATGAGTTTGATGGTGTACGCAATAAGGTTTCCGGGATAACCGATGAGACAGGTAGGTTTGAGGCAGAATACAAGGCAGATAAGATCGGAATTAATGAGGAATTTGTTGCGCAGGTCGAAAACCCGCTGACCGAAGAGCAAATTGAGTCGGACCGGGAAACTTTAACAATAGTGCTCCCCGGCCTGACCCCATTAGATCCGTCAAGCGAAGTTTATACTATATGCGGGACAGGGTCGGTGGCAGATCTGACTCATAATCGTGCCGCTTGCGGTGACCGCGAATCACACTACTTGAAGCCAAACGTGGTGGAGATCGTTGAGGCGATTAACGAAAAATTCAAGGCAATTACCGGTTTCGGACTGAGCTTTAATGATGCCACTCTGCCTCATGGTGGAATTTTCGACTCCGGTGTCAGCAACCTTCTTGACCCCAAAAGGAGTGATCCGGAGGAATTATTTAATCCGGAACTGGATCTGCGGCGTGACGATCCCACCAGGCGCGGTGATCACGAGTTGCATCAGGCGCACCGCCATGGCACGGAAATCGATATTAATCGAGGTGGCAGTAACGCAAATGATTGCCCGCAACCAGGAAATCTGCATTGCGTATGGGAAGGGCAAGACCCCGATGACGAGGATTATAACGAGGCATTTGAACGGTTCAAGGGAATGCCGAAGTGGGAAATAATCAAGCGTTTGGCTGAGCGAGACCACGGTGGTTGGATGGCTGGCTATGCTCCGGTTCGTCTTCATCTGCGTTTTCAGGAATAAGGTAGGTATGCGGATAAATAACCCTGTTGAACGCCTCTTTACTATCGAAGGGCAGCATCATGAAACTTAATAGCAGCGCATGGGCTTATGTGACATTGAGCGCCACGTTTATTCTGATCGCTGGCAACAACGCGGTTGGCGACGAACTGAAGGATCCTGCCGAACGGGATGAGGATATATCCGGTACGCTGATTTCCGTGGAGACGGATATCACCGAGACAGGGCTTTATCGTTATACGTACCGGCTGGAAGCGCCAAGCATGAATGTGGGAGAGCTTGCCAGTCTACAGTTAGAGCTTGAGTGTGATGTCGAGTTACCGGAAATTGGCCTGGAAGCGCCAGTTAATTTCCGTAACTCATCGCGCGATGGACGACATGTCCCGGCGATTGTCACCTGGGCGGAAGGGGAAACTCAACGCGCGACATGGGTTGATGCGCATAACCAGGCTTTTTGGCTCTTGAAAGTACCGCCGGGCGAGACGCAGGGTGGTCTTGTTATATACAGCACGGCGGCTCCGGGCGATGTCGAATACCGTATTGAGCCCAGATGGTCACCTTTTGGATATGACGCCGAGGGTTATCACGACATCTATCCCGAACATTGGCCAAGTGTTGAAGACTTTACGATCACCGGCCTGATTGAGGGTCCGGCCTGCCCGGGGGATGAAGATGACCCCGGGGATGAAGATGATGAGGAAACGCGCTTTCCCGGTTCGCCATTCGGGGGGTCGGATACAGTCAACCACTTGCTGACTTATTCGGAGCCATTGCGAGACCAGTTCCACGTGCCCGAAGGCGCCGAAACCCTGACCATGACTATCCATTATCATGAGCAGATCGACCCCGAGACTTTCCGGGTGCAGCCGGCCTGGGCGCGGCGGTTGTTCAATGCCGAGCCGGGCACCAGTGAAACCGTGGAACTGCCGCTGCGCCATCATCGCAATCGCTTCCAGCTTGAGGTGCACCCGGTCAAATCGGACCTGCCCCGTCATGAAGACCCCTACCATCACTCCTTCAAGGACAAGGATGTGTTCGATATCCGGGTGGAAGGCGCCAGAACACCCCCGGGACAGGAACGCAACCAGGGGCAGGGGCGATGAAACGCGGGGCCGATCAAGCCATGCACGCATGCGGCAGGCCCCGGGTGCTACTCGGGGCCGCGTTTGCAATACTGCTGGCGGTGACCGGTTGTGCCGAACCGGCGTTTGATGCCTCGGAGTTAATTGAGGTCTGGGGCGTCACACGTTCATCGGACGACGGTGAATACACAATCAATCGGGTGGAAGACCCCGTTATCCGGGTTGTGTATCGCAGTTCACTTGATCCGGACCGGTTTGGTGCCCGTTTGAACGGGGAGGATGTCACTGATGCATTTGCCCCCGTACCGGGCAAGGTGCAGCAAGTTGAGCTGCCGCAGCTCACTTACGGCAAACACGAGCTTGTTTTTGAAGTCAGGCCCGTGGATGCCTGGCGCACGCGGCAGCACTTGTTCATCATTGAGCGGGTTGAAGAACTCCCCTCATACCCAACCCTTAGAAGACCCACGCCGGGACAACCACCCCCGGAATAAAAGCCTTACCCCGGACTGGTGGTTTTTTCAGTGTCTTCAGTGGATTCGGTGGTTCCAATAAACGCTGACTTGCGCGCTTTGCGCGAGACAAGCAACCCACGTCAAAAGCCTCCGTTCGCATCCCGGCAGGCTCCCAACCACGTCATTTACCCCGTCTGAAAACTGAACACTTCAAACTGAAAACTCACCCCGCCAGGGGTGCCATTTGATCGGTCGGGGCTGAAACGCCATAATGCCGGCCGTGCCGGGCACCCGCTGTTCCGGTGCCCGCGATGCAATCATCACGTACCACTGTTTTCGGGGCCATTCTGGCCCGGTGATTCCGTAGTGTTTAACACCTGGTAACAAGGAGGAAATTGAATGGGCGTTCTGGTAGGCAAACCTGCACCGGATTTCACGGTTCCCGCCGTACTTGGCGATGGTCGTATTGTTGAGGAATTCACCCTGTCCGAGGCGATCAAGGGCAAGTACGGACTGGTGTTTTTCTATCCGCTGGACTTCACTTTTGTCTGCCCCTCCGAACTGATCGCCCTGGATCGGCGCATGGACGCTTTCCGCGAACGCGATGTGGAAGTGATCGGCGTGTCCATTGACAGCCACTTTACCCACAACGCCTGGCGTAACACACCGGTAGAGAAAGGCGGTATCGGCCCGGTAAGCTACACCCTGGCCGCCGACATGGCCCACGAGATCTGTCAGGCCTATGACGTGGAGTCGGAAGGCGGTGTGGCTTTCCGTGGCGCCTTTATTATTGATGACAAGGGCATTGTGCGCGCTCAGGTGGTCAACGACCTGCCTATTGGCCGCAATATGGAAGAATTGCTCCGCCTGGTCGACGCTATCCAGTTCCACGAACAACATGGCGAAGTCTGCCCGGCCGGCTGGCAGAAGGGCGAAACCGGGATGGATGCTTCCCCCGAAGGCGTGGCCAGCTACCTCTCCGAAAAAGCCGCCGCGCTGTAACACAGCGTCCGCAACACGGAAAAGCCCCGGCAGCCATGCCGGGGCTTTTTTATGGTTGCAGGATTTGTGCTGGGTGCGCGCGAGGTTTCAGTTTGAAGTGTTCAGTTTTGAGACGGTGGGCACCTGAAGTACTTGGGGGGGCTGACCGGGATGGGTTTGTGGTGCGGTGAGGTGGGATAAAAGCCTTAACATGAAGCGCATGAAGGGAAGGATTGTTGGGGGTGGTTGATGTCGCAGGGGCGGATGCCCGGATAGCCTGTGTGGTTAGGTTAGCTGGGTGGTAACCGGTGTTTGGTGCGTCTGGTCATTCCCGCGCAGGAACGTCATCCTCGACTCCGGTCGGGGACGGGAATCCAGAACCCCCTCGAAGCCCCCTGGGTCCCGCCTTCGCGCGGACGACGGCGCCAAAAACCATCTCCCTCTCTAACCCTTCATGCTCTTCATGGTTAAAGCTTTTGATTTTCACCCTGTCGGCGCGTGTCGCAGCCTGTCAGGTCAGCAACAGTCCCTCCCGCGACGTAATCACCTAACCACCTAACCACTTAAAACGACTGGCTCAGCCAGTCTCTTCCAGCGCCTGCTCGAAGATATCGACGGCCTCGTCGATCTGTTCGCGGTTGACGATCAGCGGCGGCAGCCAGCGCACCACCTGGCCGCCGTAGGCGCCGCAGCGGATCAGCAACAGGCCGTGCTTCTCGCAGGCCTTGAGCAGGCGCATGGCGCGGTCGCCATCGTGCTTGCCCTGTGCGTCCACCATCCAGGCGCCCTGCATCAGGCCCTTGCCCTGCACTACACCGATAGCCGGGTGTTTTTCCGCCAGCGCATCCAGTCGTTGCCGCAGGTGCGCGCCCATGGCGGCGGCGTTATCCACCAGGTTTTCTTCCTCGAATACATCCAGGGTCGCCAGTGCCGCCGCGCAGGCCACGGCATTGCCGCCATAGGTGCCGCCCTGGGAGCCAGGCCAGGCTTTCTCCATGATCTCGCGGCGAGCGCCAAAAGCCGACAGCGGGAAGCCGCTGGCCAGGCCCTTGGCGGTAATCACGATGTCGGGCTGGACATCATAGTGGTCATGGCCCCAGAAACGCCCGGTGCGGCCGTAGCCGGCCTGCACCTCGTCCACTGCCAGCAACAGGCCGTGTCGGTCGCAGCGTTCGCGCAGGCCCTGCATGAAGCGGGTGCTGGCGCAGACATAACCGGCCTCACCCTGCACCGGCTCAATCAGCATGGCGGCGGTCTCGCAGGCCGTGCTGCTGGTGGCGAGGATGTGGTCGAGTTCGCGCAGGCAGAAATCGGCGGCCTCGTCTTCGTTCATGCCCAGTCGGTGACAGTCCGGGAAAGGCGCAACCACCACACCGCCCATCATGGGCTGCAGACCCGCGCGCAGGCCTACACTGGAGGTGGTCATGGATAGCGAGCCCATGGTGCGGCCATGAAAGCCGCCCTGGAAAACAATCATGTTGGGCCGGCCGGTGGCGTGTCGACACAGCCGCAGCGCTGCCTCCACCGCCTCGGTGCCGGCATTGGAATAAAACAGGCTGTCGATCTCGCCCGGCATCAGCTCAGCCAGCCGGGGGGTGAGTTCCTGCATGGGCTGGTGGCGCACGATGGCGTACTGGCCGTGGACCAGTTTACCGGCCTGTTCGCGCACGGCTTCGACGACTTTGGGATGGCAGTGGCCGGTGCCGGTCACGCCGATACCGGAGGTGAAATCCAGGTAGCGCCTGCCATCGGTGGCGTGGATGTACATGCCCTCGGCATGATCCACAAGAATATCGCTGGACTGCTTGAGTGCCGGGGAAAGCTGGCCCTGCTTGCCTGATGCCATGACGCAATGCTCCTGAACTAAGAATGTGGACTTGAATGTGCAGATTACGCTTCTGTCGGTGATCGGTTCAATTGCTCAAGCACCGCGTCGCCGATTTCGCGGGTGCCCCGCCCCTGCAGGCCGTTGGCGGCCAGATCATCGGCCACGGCCTGGCGCAGTCGCTCGGCGGCGCGGGCGGCGGCGGGGTCTTCCTCGCCCAGCCAGGCCAGCATCAGGGCGGTGGTCAGCAGCATGGCGCCGGGTCCGGCCAGGCCCTGCCCTGCAATATCCGGGGCGCTGCCGTGGGTGGGTTCAAACATGGGCGGGTGGCTGCGGTCCGCCGGATTGATGTTGCACGAGGGGGCGATGCCCATACCGCCGCAGAGCACGGCGGCGAGGTCGGTGAGAATATCGCCCTGGAGGTTGCTGGCCACCACCACATCGAACTGCCAGGGCGCGGTGACAAACTTCATGCAGGCGGCGTCCACCAGTTCGTGATGCATGGCGATATCGGGATATTCCGCACCCACCTGCTCAAAAATCTCGTAGTACATTTCGCCCCAGTAGCGCAGGGCGTTGCGTTTGGTGATCAGGCACACCTGGGCGTGCACGGTGCGCCCGTCGCGGGTGAATTCTCGTGCGGGCGCGCGTTTGGCGGCGCGCTGGCGCGCTCGTTCGAAGGCATGGCGGATGATGCGCTCACTGCCGTGGCGGGTAAAAATTTCTGTTTGGGTGGCCACTTCATGCGGGGTGCCCGTACGCAGTCGTCCGCCCTGCCCCACATATTCGCCCTCGCTGTTTTCGCGAATGACCAGCATGTCCAGCTCGTCGCGGGCGCGGGGGTCGGCCAGATATTGCGGCGCGCCTTCCAGCAATGTTGCCGGGCGCTCGCAGGCCCACTGGTCAAAGCCCTTGCGAATCTCCAGCAGGGGCGAGAGCGAGACCGCATCGGGCAGCAGGTAGCGTCCGGGGTCGCTGGCGGGGCCGGGATCGCCCAGCGCACCGAGCAGCAAGGCGTCGAACCGGCCAAGTTGTTCGCGCCAGTCGGCCGGCATCATTTCGCCATGCTGTTGATGCCAGGCCGTGGCCGGCCAGGGCAGTTCGGTCAGTTCAAGCCGCAACGCGTCTTGAGCAGCGAGGGTTTCAAGTGCCCGCACGGCTTCGGCAATGACTTCAGGGCCGATGCCGTCTCCGGGCAGAATGGCGATACGCCAGCTTCTGGAAGTTGCACTGTTCATCCGGCAAGGCTACCAGTCCAGGGCCTCCGGGTGTGAGTCCGGATTCAGGCACGGTCAATAAACAGGTGCTTCCTTGGGGCCGGACCGATGCTGATAGAATGAAGCAAATGCCGGCTCACGGAGCGCCCCTATGCATGATGAAGATACTGCCCTCGAAACCGCGGCCCGCGAAGCGGTAGACCTTGGTAACCGTCTGACCGACGCCGACACTGAAGCTGATCCCGGCGAAGTGGCTGATGGCCTGATCTCCGGCGCCGTGCATTACTGGCTGTTCAGTCGCCAGCCCTGCGGCGATCCGGCTTGCGAGGATTGCGCCGAATTGCGTTCGGCCGAACAGCGTCTGGCGCTCTTGAAGGCGCTGGTTGAAGAGGTGGCCCGGGACAGTGAGTATTTCCATACGCCCGCCGACTATGGTGTAGGCCACGCCTGAATTTCTTCCGCAGCCTTACTTACCGATGCTTGATTGATCTGGATCAAGTGGCGTTACTGTCGCGCCTTGTATTCTTGCGCCTTGCGAACCCCGGATAAGCCGCAGGGGCCGGATGTTTCCCGTCAGGCCCGCATGTGCGAGTATGAATCGGGACGGTTAATCTCATGGGGCAGGGGGTGTTCCAAATGAAAGACGACAAGCCTGTCGGTGCCATTCTGGTGGTTACCATTCTGGCCATTGTAATTCTGGTGTCGTGGTTCGGCATGTATGCCATCTTCCTGGGGAGGGCATGACATGGCCGGTGATGATCACGCCGCACACGAGACGATCGAGCGCTATGAACGGATCTGGGTCGGCTTTTCGCTGATCCTGATCGTGGTTTTTGTCTCGCTGGTTTTTTATGCCGTGTCCATGCACGGCGGGCATATCGGGCACGCCGAGCCGCGCCAGGACCCGCAGAAGATTCTGGCCATGGAAGAATTTGCCAATCCCGGCATAGAGCAGACCGGCGACAACAGCTATCAGGTCAACATGGTGGCCATGGCCTTCAGTTTTGTGCCGGGCGAGATCGAAATCCCGGTCGGCGCCGAGGTTACCTTCCGCATGACCAGCCGGGATGTCATTCACGGCTTCCAGGTGCGCGGCACCGGCATCAATGTGGAGCTGATCCCCGGTGATATCTCCTCCCTGAAGTACACCTTTGATCGCCCCGGCGAATACCTGATGATCTGTAATCAGTACTGCGGCGTGGCCCACCAGAACATGCTGGGGCGCATTGCGTTATAGGCGCGCTCGGCCGCTACCCGCCAATCGCTTTCTTCCGGCTCGGCTT